>NZ_JBTNDR010000020.1:0-67004 GCF_054510895.1 Arthrobacter sp. HLT1-20
CGGTGCCACCGTTGCGGAGCTGACGCCACCACTGACGGTGTTGGTGGGAACGGTCGACGGCGTAGCGCTCGGCTTCACACTCGGGGTCGCCGAGGGTGTTACCGAAGGCGTCGCCGAAGGTGTTACCGAGGGTGTGGCAGACGGTGTCGCTGAAGGCGTTGCGCTGGGCGTGGCCGACGGGGTTGCCGACGGAGTAGCGCTGGGCGTGGCCGACGGGGTTGCCGACGGAGTAGCGCTGGGCGTGGCCGAAGGCGTCGCGCTCGGGGTTGCCGTCGGAACAGAAGTACCACAGCTGAACTTGGCATCTGCCCAGTCGGCCCACTCGTCACCGTTCTTGCCGTCGACCAGCACCTTGTCTACGTTCAGATCGATGTAGCGGACACCCGTGACATCAACGTTGAGCTTGTAGCCATCGCTGTCAACTGTCAGCTGCGGTGACGTGGCAAGGGTCTTGCCGTCTCCCGCCACCGTGAAGACCACGTTGCCGCGGTGTGCCTTGGGCAGCTTTGCGTCATCAATGCCAACCACTGCACTGAAGTTGGTGCACTGGGCGCCCAGGTAGTAGCGGATGCTGGAATCGGCGTGAACGCCCAGTCCCTTGGCGTAGACCTTGGTGTCAATGGTGATGGGGGTTCCGTCACCGGCGGCATTTTCGCCGTTGTTCAAGTCGCGCTCGACGGGTCCCCATTCGTTCACGGGGGTGCCCACGAACTCCAAGTCACTGGCGAAGCTGTCCTTGGTGGGCGCAGCAGGGGCGGCGCCCACGGTGCTGATGGCAACAGTGCCGGTGGCTGCTTTCCCGTTGCTGTCCGTACCGGCAACGTTGAGAGTTCCCGCACCCAAGGCCGCATCTGCTGCAACCTTGTAGGTGTAGCTGGCAACACCGGAGGCATTGGCCGTGGCCTTGCCCAACACGGCGGTGCCGAGGGAGAACGTGGCCTCGGTGCCGGCTTTCAAGTCACCCACGGTGACCGTGTAGGACTTGCCCTGCTCCAGCGGTCCGGCCGGGCTGACCGCGGGGGCCAAGGCGATGGCCGGTGCGTCATCTGAACAGATGAATTTGGCATCTGCCCAGTCGGCCCAGTCGTTGCCGTTGTCGCCATTAGCGTCCACCACCAAGTCAACGTAGCGGGCACCCTTCAAATCAACAGTGATGGGCAGTGCGGCTGAAGCGCCTGTCAGAACACCGGAGTTGTAGAGTTCCTTGCCGTCCCCTAGAACCTTGAAGATCACGGAGCCGCGGCTGGCCTGCTTGTCGTCAACGCCGATCACTGCCGTGAAGGCGCTGCACTGTGAACCAACAAAGTAGTTGATCTTCGACGCGGCGTGGACGCCCAAACCCTTGGCGTACAGCTTGCCATCGAGCAGGATGCCCTGGCCGTCCTTTTCGCCCTGCTCGCCGTTGTTGAAGTCCTTCTCGGCAGGTCCCCACCCGTTGGTGGGGGTGCCGATCCACTGCATGTCCGACGCGAAAGTGTCCTTGGTGGGCGGGTTGGGCATGGTGTAGACACCCACGGTCGTTTCGGCCGTGCGGGCACCGAGGGGCGCCACCGTGGTGGTGTAGCTGGACTTGGCCTTGATGTTGTAGCTACCGTCGGCACTGGCCGGGGCATCCACGGCCCATTTGGTAATCAGCTTGCCACCGGGAGCCAATGTTGCGGCCGTTGCCGGTGTGGTTGCCGTGGCAGTCCAGCCCTCAGGCAGTTCCAGGCTCACCACTGCATTCGTGACACCAGCGGGCTCGTTGGAAACCAAGGTGGTGGTGAACTCGTTGGGCGCATCCTGTTCAATGATGGGCCCGGTCTGGGTCATGGACAATTGGGCACAGGCAGGGGTTTTCTGCGAAGGTCCCAGATCGCGGACCAACAGGTTATCCAAGGAGAAGTCTGCCGGCGTTGAGCCCGTACGGCGCAGGCCAACATAGCTGTCGCCACAAGCGGAGGCGGTAAAGCTCTGCACCCAGCGCTTGGTTGACTGCATTTCAGGAACCGGAGTTGACACTGTCTCCACCGCGCCAGCGGCTCCGTCGTAGCCGCCAACCCAGGTGTATTCATTGGCCTTGGCCGATTGGTAGTCGAAGCTGATCTCATAGTCGTGACCCTGCTTGAACGGCAAGGTTGCCGGTGTTGTCCGGTAGACCAGTCCGCTGTTTTCCTCGTGCGAGAGCAGGCTGAACGTGCCATCGATGACGTTGTCAATCGGCTTGTTCTGCCAACCCTTTTGCGTGTACGGGGCGTTGATCGGAGCCAGGTGCGTGCGAGGGTCGGTGATGCTGCCCGCGTTGCCCTTGACGAACGGGCCCCATCCCTGGTCAACGGTTTCAAAGTCCTCGGCCAGCACCACACCGGTCTGGGGATCTTCCACAACATCGGCAGCAGAGACGTGAGCTGTTTTGATGACGCGGAAGTCATCAACCAAGACAGCCGCGGCCCCGGCAGGTGCCGAGAATGTGACTGTTGGCTTGTCGCCGTCGTTCTTCACATCGACCAGCACGCGCACACGCTGGGTGAAGGTGCGGTTCTTCTGGTCGGCGGCAACCGTGTTGTACAGCGCCGAGGAACTGGTGGTGTTCTTCACAGCAGGCTGGCCGGAAACCGTGGCAGAGAGCGTGGTTTCACGCTTGCCGCGCGGGAACGTCTCCTTCGAGTCGAGCGTGGGGTCAATTTCAACCCAGGCGCTCACGGAGTAGGTGCCCTTCGTCAACGGTTCCAGGGTCTGGCTGATGCTGGAGGCGGCTGCACCGAACTTGGCGCTGGTCAAACCCTTGTGGGAGGTGGCCAAGGTGACCTCGCCCGTGGTCTGCCAGGCGGCTAGGTTGCCGGAATTGAAGCCGGGGTCCTTGATGCCCGTGCCCTGGCCCCACTCTGCAGCGGCGTTGTCGGGGACAGTTGCCAAGGCGGAGGTGGGTGCCAGCACGTAGGCGGTGTTCGCCTTGGGGGTCAGTGTGACGCCGCCGTTGACCACGGAGACGTCGGGGAGTGCCTTGCGGCCTTGGGGCGTGAGTTCGTACACCTTCAAGGAGCCCTGGCTGGCGAACTCGGGAGTCAGCTTCCAGGTCTGGGTGCCGCCGGCCAAGCTGTAGTTGTACAGCTTGGTCTGGTCATTGACGTTGTGCTTGGCGTCCTCGCCGAACTCAACGAGCTTGCTGGACCACGGCAGGAGGTAGTTATGACCATCAAGGACCTTCACGCCGTCCTGGGTGATGACGCGGTTGTCCAGGCTGGTGCCGGTGATGCTCACGTTGTTTTCCAGCGTGATGGCGTCCGTGGTCCAGGTCTTGATTTCCTGTTGCTGAATGAACTTAGCGGGAACGTTGTTGTCCCACACATTCTTCAGGAACGCGTTGTAGTCATTCTGTCCGGTCCAGCCCATCCACTCCACCAAGTGCGGGGTGCCGAGGCGCGGATCCGGGTTCCAGGTATCACGCTGGGTATTCTGGCTAAAGCGCAGGATCTGTGAGTTCCAGCCCTTGTTGGCAGTTCCACCGTATTTTTCATCCACGGCCCAGTGTGACCAGGTGTTGTTGCGGACCATGTAGTTGGCCCACTCGGAGGACACCGAATAGCCGGCGTCAATCATGTTGCGCTGGAGGCGTTCGGAGATCCAGCCATGCTCGTAGTAGACGTCAATGTAGTTGGTGCTCAGGCCGTCGCTGACATTAGTGGACATGCCGTCGATGCGGGTCTTTTGGTCCCCGGAGAGGACGTCGTGGCGCTGATCAATGATGTACGCCTGCTCCAACCAGTTCCAATTCTTCTGCGGAGGCATCTTGATGAACTCTTCGTTGAACGCCTTGGCCGAGGGGTAGGCCTCGGTGTTGTTCATGTGCACGCTGAACGTTGCACCGAAGCCCTTCGCCTGCTCCAACAAGGCGTTCATGTCCTTGAGGCCGCCGGCACGTTCGTTCCAGTTGCCGTCGTAGTCGGTGTTGGCCGAGTCGTGGCCCTCACTCGTGAAGCCCTTCAGCAATGCAAGCTGACCCAGGCCGTCGGTGGCCAGGGACATGTGCTTGACGTCGTCAAGGGTGCGCAGGAACGGGTTGGTGGCCTGGCTGGCAAAGTTGAAGGGGATGGTCTGGACCACGCGGTTCTTGACATCTTCCCAACCGTAGGGCTTGATCTGGATGTCGCGGGAGGCGATGGCGCCGTCCTGCCAGTTCACTGTGCCATCGGTGTTGATGTCACCGGTGATGACGACCTTGGCCATGGGCAGTGGCTCAGTCTCGGTGGAGTCCTTGGCGCGGTACAGCCACGCGCCGGAGGAGATGCCCACCTTTTTGTTGGCCCCGTCGGCCTTGACCTGACGCCACATTCGGCCGCGGTCTGCGTTGGCGAGACTGCTGTCCGTGGCTCCGTAGGCGCCGTCATACAAGGAGTTACTCTCAAAGCTGGCGGCAAGATCCTTGGTATTGGCAATGGCCACCATGGAGGTCTTGGGCTCGGCATCCACTGCTGTGTCGGCCGTGATGGGCGTGATGGTATCGCCGTTTTTGGCACGGTCAACATCAACAATGGCCGCGGCCACGGAGGCGCCAGCCTCGGTCGATGACAGGGTGACCAGGTCCTGATCCATGATCTGGATGCGGTTGACCCTCTGGGCGGGGGTGTCCACAATCTCGGTGATGTTGAACGTCAGAACGTTCGACTCAACCGACAGCTTGGCCTTCATGCTCACGCCAGCCATGCCGGGCACGGTGATGGTGTAATCGATCGACTTGCCATTGCCGTTGAGCGCCGATGTCACAGTGACGTTCTGGTCTGTGCCGTTGATGCGCATCTTGGTGGCGACGGCGGTGGCGCCCGTCATGGTCTTTCCGGCGAGCGTGTATTTCAACGCCTGGGGGAACGCGGTGGAGACCTCAACGGAAAGTGTTCCTGAGGCGATCACCGCCGTTCCGGCTGCCGCGACGGCAGGGATGGCCGCAGCGAGGGGGACGATGGCGCCGGCCATGACAGCGCCGGCGATCCCCATCCCCAACCACTTGCGTTGGTGTCGATCGAGTGACATCAAGAGCTCCTTGAATAACTTTTTTGCGGTCCAAGTGGCGGTCTGCGCACTTGATTTGTGATGCGAATTGCAGTGCTGACTGGACTGAACATGAGCCACCTCACACTGTTATGGATAACATTACATGATCATGTCCAGTGGTGCCCCGTATTTCGGGGGTTGAAATATGGTGACCCTCGAGGTAATGACAGCCCCGCGCTAGCGCGGGCCCAAGTGATTGATCATGACGTTTTGATGGTCATTGTGATCACTATGTGCTAAGCTGGTGCACAACCCGGAATGCTTCCAGCGGCCGTAAAAATGTGTCACAGGAAGCCGCTAAACAAGGAGAATGCGCAGCATGAGCGAAAATACCCAACTTGGCCCCTTCATGGACGCTGAGCTCACCAGCCAGCCCGAAGTGTGGGCTACGGCAATTGCCCAGGCTAAGAGTGAGAATCTGCTGCCTGCCGATGGGCAGCGCGTGGCAGTCATTGGCTGCGGCACGTCCTGGTTCATGGCTCAGAGCTACGCCACGGCCCGCGAATCTGCAGGAAAAGGCGTCACCGACGCATTCGCCGCCTCCGAGGCGTTCCTGGGTGCCGAGCGCGGTTATGACGCAGTGATTGCCATCACCCGCTCCGGCACCACCACCGAGGTGCTGGAAATCCTCACGGCCATCAAGGGCACTGTGCGCACGGTTGCCCTGGTTGGCGACATCACCTCCCCGATCATGACCATCGCGGACGCCATTGTGGAACTGCCATACGCCGATGAGCAGTCAGTGGTGCAGACCCGCTTCGCCACCACGGCCCTGACCTACCTGTTGACAAGCGTTGGCGTTGACCTGACGGCTGCCGTGGAGGATGCCAAGGCCAGTGTTATCGCTCCCGTGGAGCAGGAATTGATCGACGCCGAGCAGTTCACCTTCCTGGGCACCGGCTGGACCGTGGGCCTGGCCCATGAGGCTGGCCTGAAGATGCGTGAAGCCGTGCAGGGCTGGACCGAGTCCTACCCGGCCAAGGAATACCGCCATGGCCCCATCTCTATCGCGGCCCCGAACCGCGTCACCTGGATGTTTGGCGACCAGCCCGAGGGCCTGGATAAGGACGTTGCCAAGACTGGCGCGCTGTACATCAACACCACCATGCACCCGCTGGCGGAATTGGCCCGCGTCCACCGCGTGACGCTGGAGCGCGCCCGCGCCCGCGGCATGAACCCGGACCTGCCACGCAACCTCACCCGCTCGGTCATCCTGGGCGACTAGTCCCCAAACCCTCCCGTCCCAAGCCGCTGGCGCGACTCGGGACGGGGCCCTCGGGCTTGTGGGCCCAATCGCCCTCCCGCACGAAGCCGGCCGGATTTCTGGCTAAAATGTTAGGCACGCCACTTCATCTAGAAGTGGCGTGCCTGATGTTTGTCCACAAACAGCGTGGCCGCACCAGATCATGCCACTGGTATTCGCCTTCTACAAAGAAACTACCTTCATGAATACTTTGACCAACCCCGCGGGCGAATCCGAAACGCTGCCCACCATCGCTGCCCCCTGCGAGCCCATGCCCGACGCCGTTCTGGCCTTTGACGTGGGCGGCACCGACATGAAGGTTGGTGTGGTCCTGGGTGATCTGAGCCTGGGTGACGTTGAGGTGCGCGATCTGCAACGCCATCCCACACCGCTCGACGGCGCCCGCTCGGGTGAGAGCGTCTGCGCCAGGATTGTTGAACTGACGGCCGAGTACCGTGCAAGCCACCCGCAGCTGGTCATCGGCGCCGTGGGCGTCACCGTTCCGGGCATTGTTGACGAGGACGCCGGCATTGGCATCTACTCCTCCAATCTGGGCTGGCGGGACTTCCCCTTCACGGCAACACTGGAGCAGGCCTTGGGCCTGCCCGTTGGGTTTGGGCACGACGTCAGCATGGCCGGAGAAGCCGAATTCCAGCTCGGCGCCGCCAAGGGCAGAAGTGACGTGTTGATCCTGGTGATCGGCACAGGCATTGCCGGTGCCGTGCTGTGCGACGGCAAGCGCGTTGCCGGCGGCGGCTACGCCGGGGAGATTGGGCACGCCATGGTGCCGGCTCCGGGCGGCGGCATGGCCATCATGGAATCCCTGGGTTCCGCAGGCGCCATCGCCCGGCGTTACGCCGAAGCCACGGGAACGCCCGTGGCTGGTGCACGTGAGGTCATGGGCCTGGCCGCGGCAGGCGACGGCGCCGCGCAAACTATTTGGCACGACGCCATCGACGCTCTCGCTTTTAGTGTTGCCCAATGTGTCTCCATCCTGGGCACCGAAACAGTCGTCCTGGGCGGCGGCCTGTCGATGGCCGGCCCCGCACTTTTTGAACCCCTGGCGGCCCGCGTGGATGAGCTGCTGACCTTCCACCGCCGCCCACAGTATGTGCACGCGGCCCTGGGTGAAAACGCAGGGCTCATCGGCTCGGCCTTGAAAGCACGCAGCCTTAGCGCCAGCGCCGGGAAGGAGCAGGCATGAGCGCCAACAACCTAGTCCTCACCGTCACCCCCAACCCTGCCGTTGACGTCACCTACACGGTGGACGGCGTGAATCTTGGCTCCTCCCACCGGGTTCCCACCCCGCTGTACCGCGCCGGCGGCAAGGGCCTGAACGTCTCCCGCGTGGCGCACCAGCTGGGCCACGCAACGCTTGCCATTGCCACGGCCGGCGGCCCCTCCGGTGAGCAGTTGCGTGCCGATCTGCAGGCGGCCGGGATCCTGCACCACCTGGTCCCGGTGGCCGCTGCAACCCGGCGCACCATCGCCCTGGTGGACACCGCGCACGGCAACACCACCAGCATCTTTAACGAGGTGGGCCCGGCCCTGCGCGCCGCCGAATGGCAGGCGCTGGCCGCCGCCGTGGTGGACAACCTGGCCGGTGTGCAAACGGCCGACGGCGTGCGCAAGCCCGGCGTCTTGGTGGGCTCCGGCTCCCTGCCGGAGCAGGCACCGGCCGATTTTTACCCCGCACTAGTGGCCCTAGCCCACGGCGCCGGCGTGCCAGCCATCATTGACACCTCCGGCAGCGGCATTCTGGCCGCGGCCAAGGCCGGTGCCGACCTGCTCAAGCCCAACAATCACGAGCTGATGGAAGCCGTGGGCGAGAGCAACCTTGTCAGCGCCGCCCGCAAGCTCATGAATCTGGGCGCCAAACGCGTGCTGGTCAGTGTTGGCGAGGAGGGCATGCTCGCCTTCAGCGCCGACGCCCCCGGCAGCTACCTCCAGGCAAAATTGCCGGCACCCTTGAGCGGCAACCCCACAGGTGCAGGGGATGCGGCTGTGAGTGCCGCCGCCGTCGCCCTTGCCAACGGGGTTGAGGACCTGCGCGAGATCCTGCGCGCCGCCACCTCGTGGAGCGCGGCAGCCGTGCTCATGCCCGGCGCCGGGGAAATTTCTCCGCGGTACGGCGAGCTGGCCCAACAACTCATCATCACAGACCACTAAGGAACACATTTCATGGCTTTGACTAACACCCGCGACATCATGAACCTGGCGGCTGCCTCCGGCATTGGCCAGGGCGCGTTCAACGTGATCCACCTGGAGACCATCGAGGGCCTGATTGGCGGCGCCGAGGCTGCTGGCCGCCCCGTCATCTTGCAGATCTCCGAGAACTGCGCCAAGTTCCATGGCGGCTTGGAGCCGGTGGCAGCGGCAACCCTGGCGGCAGCCCGGCGGGCAAGCGTTCCCGTGGCCGTGCACCTGGACCATGCCGAGGACGAGGCGCTGGCCTACGAGGCAGTGGATTTGGGCTTTGGCTCCATCATGTACGACGGCGCGCACTTTGAGTATGAGCAAAACGTTGAGGTCACGGCCCGCGTGGCAGCCTACGCGCACGCACGCGGCGTCTACGTGGAAGCAGAGTTGGGCAAAGTGGGCGGCAAGGACGGTGCCCATGCGCCGGGCGTGCTGACCGACCCCACCGAAGCGGCAGCCTTCGTGGCAGCAACCGGCGTGGACGCCCTGGCCGTTGCCGTGGGCTCCTCGCACGCCATGACCGAGCGCAGCGCGGCGTTGAACCTGCTGCGCATTTCCGAGTTGAAGGCTGCCTTGGATGTGCCGCTGGTGTTGCACGGCTCCTCAGGGGTCTCGGATGAGATGATTGTGGCAGCCATTGCAGCAGGTATGACCAAGATCAACGTCTCCACACACCTGAACGGTTTCTTTACGCGGGCGGTTCGCGAGTACTTGGATGCCAACCCTGCTGTAGTAGATTCACGTAAGTACTTGGGTGCAGGACGCACGGCCCTGATTCCTGAAGTTGCACGGTTGCTGAACTTGTTTGCCGGTGCCGGTCTAACGAACAACTAAACGCGATGGCCGCCTGGCCGTCCCGGGGAGAACATAGATGAACAGAACTGAACGACTCACAGCGATATTGGACATCCTGGCCGCGGACGGCCATGTGGAAGTCGATGAGATTGTGGCCAAGTTGGGGGTATCCCCGGCAACGGCGCGGCGCGACCTGGACTCCTTGGCCAATGAGCGCCTGCTGACGCGCACCCGCGGCGGTGCAACGAGTGGTTCTGTTTCCTATGACCTGCCGGGGCGGTACAACCGTGACGATTTTGCCGAGGAAAAGCAGCAGATTGCGCACGCCGCGAGTGCCCTGATCCCCAAGGGTGCCGTCATTGGCCTGTGCGGTGGAACCACCAGCACAGCTCTTGCGCAGGTGCTCTCCACCCGCGAGGACCTCATGGTGCAGTCCAACCGGCCCACCCTGACGGTTGTCACCAACGCCATCAACATTGCGGCGCAGCTGGCCATCCGGCCCAACTTCAAGATCATGGTGACCGGCGGCATCGTCAACCCGCGCTCCTACGAGCTGGTGGGACCCTACGCGGACTCGATCTTGCAGCGCGTTGCCCTGGACTTCGCCTTCATCGGTGTGAACGGGATCGAGCCCGGTGCCGGACCCACCACGAATGATGAGGGCGAGGCCTCGGTGAACTCCCGCATGGCCCGGCGCGCCTCGGAAGCTTACATCCTGGCGGACGCCTCAAAGATCGGCAAGCGGGCCTTCGCCACCATGGAGGAGCACGATTTCCGCAACCTGATCACCGACTCCCGGATCACCCAGGAGCAGCTCACCGCGTTTGCCGAAGCTGGCACCCACGTGATTGTGGCGCCACAACTGTAGAGTCAGCGCACTGTAGAGACAGCGCACTGCAGAGTCAGCGCACTGCAGAGGCAGCGCAAAAAGCTGCGGCACCCACGCCATCAGGCCCGGGGTGCCGCAGCTTTTTTGTGCCCGCGGCCTAGGCGAAGAATTCCCTACCGTAGTAGTTGCCCGCTGCCGGGAGGCCCGGCGGGACGGCAAAGACCCCCGATCCCACGTGGCGGATGTATTCGTTGAGCCTGTCGGAGCTGCCCAGCTTGCGCTGCAGGGCAATGAATTGTTCGGGGTGCTTTTGGAAGCTCAGGAACATCAGCCCGGCGTCCAGGCGGCCCACGGCGTCGAGCCCGTCGGTGAAGTTGTAGCCACGGCGCAGGATCTTGGTGCCACCATTGTTTTCATGGGCCACCAACGCAATGTGCGAATCCGGTGCAATGACAGGCGCACCCGCGGCCGTGGCGTGGAAGTCAGGGACGTCGTGCTCCTTGGTTCCTGACAGGGGTGCACCCTCGGCCTTGGTGCGGCCAAAGATGCTCTGCTGATCCCCAATGGTGTCCTCATCCCAGGTCTCAACGAGCATGTGAATCTTGCGGGCCACCAGGTAACTGCCGCCCACCATCCACGGCTGGCCGGCTTCCTGGCCCACCCACACGTGCGCATCAAGATCCACGGCGTCCTTGACATTGCGGGTGCCGTCCTTGAAACCCATCAGGTTCCGTGGCGTGGATTGCTGCGCGCCAGCGGAGGCGCGCCCAAAACCCAGCACAGTCCACTTGGTCTTGACCATGGTGCGTGCCATGCGGGCCAGGTTGCGCACCGCGTGGTAGGCCACCTGGGGATCGTTGGCGCAGGCCTGGATGCACAGGTCCCCGCCGGTCAGGGCGGGGTTCAGGGACTCCCCGGCCATGGCTGGAAGCTGGGCAAAGTCGGCGGGTCTGAACGCCGACAAACCAAACCGCTCATCAAAGAGGGAAGGCCCAAAGCCCAAGGTGAGGGTTAGGCCCTGCGGCCCCATGTCCGTGGCCTCTCCGGTGTCGCCAGGGATGGCGTGCTCGCGGCCGGGCTCCACCTTGCCCACGGGTGCACCGGAGGTCATCTCCGCCATGGCGGCCGACCACTTGGCCAGCACCAGTTGCAGCTCGGTGCGGCTCGTGGCGGTCACATCAAAGGCCGTGAACACCAGGTGGTCCTGCGGGGGAGTGTCAATCCCGCCCTGGTGCTCCCCATAAAAGGGGTAGGTCAGGGCGGCCCGGCCGGCCATGAGTTCCACGTCGGACACCGGTGTTGGCGGGGCTGCTGCGGCGGCAGCCAGTGCACTGGACGCAAGGGCGCCTGCCACCCCCAAGGCCACGCCCCCAGCACCGGCCACAGCGGCGGATCCGCCAAAGAAGTTCCGGCGCGAAACCCCGCCCGCCGGTTCGGTGGATTCGCTCATTTAGACCGTCGCCACTTTCTCGGAAATCTTGGCCAAGGGTGCCTGCAACGACTGGATCAGCTGCGTGAGCTTGGCGGCGTCGGATTTCTTGAGCTCTTCCGTGTAGGCCTTGAAGCCACCCAGGGCGGCGGCGTCCTTGTACCCGGCCAGGGCGGTGTTGACGGTCTCGAACTGGGTGGCGATCTGCTCGCTCAGTGTTGCGTCAATGTCCTTCAGGGCGGGCTTCAGATACTCAAAGGCCTGCTGCGAGCCCTCAATGTTGGCGGCGAAATCCACCAGGTCCAGCTTGGAGTAGGCCTCCTCCTCACCGGTGATCTTGGAGGACTGGACCTCTTCGAGAAGGCCGCTGGCGCCATTGGCCAGTTCCTCGGGCTTGTAGGAACCCTTGGCTTCCAGCTCGGCCGTCAGGGTCTTCAGGGTGCCAACATTCTTCACAATGCCGGCAGCCAGGGCCTTTGACGTCCCCGTGATGGCCTTCGCCTCAAAAAGGTCCTTTTCCAGAGGGTGGAAGCCCGTCCATTCCGTGCCGGGCTCGACGTCGGCCACGCGCAGGTCGAGTGCCGGGTCAAGGTCGGGGAAGCTCTCTGCCACCGGCTCGATCCGCTCAAAGAACGGGCGGGCCTGGGCGTAAGCCTGCTGGCTGGCCGCCACATCGCCGGAGTCAACGGCCGTCTGCAGGGCCGCGACGGCCAGCACCAGGCTGTCCACCTGGCCCGAAACGTACTTGGCGTAGCCGGCGGTTCCTTCTTGCAACTTGTCGCTGACACCGTTGGCAGCTGCCGTTGCGGCGCCGCCGCTGACGGTAAACGCCTTCGTTTCGGTGACGGCACCGGGGCAGTAAAGCTGGTATTCGCCGCCTGCCAGCGTCACAGTGAAGCTGACGGCCTTCAGTCCCGGAATGACGTTTTCACGCTCGCCCAGGATGCGCTTGTCGCTGAGCAGTTCCACCTCACTGACACCGGAGGCGTCCTTGTTGGAGATGGTGAAGGTGACAGGTCCTGCAGGGGCGCCGGAGAAGTCCGGGACGCACTGCTCGTCGCCGTTGACCTTTTCAACGCTGACGGCAATCTGGGCGGCACCGTTGCTGACAGGGGCGGCATCGCCCTTGACAGCAGTGGCCTGGCCCTGGGGTGTGGCTCCGCCGCAGGCGGCCAGGGAGAGGGTGAGCACTGTTGCGCCGGCGAGCAGCACGGCAGTCTTGGAGCGCAGGGAACGGGCTGAGGGGAAAGGCATGGGTTTCCTTTGGCAAGGGGTGAGGGGGAGGAGTGTGCAAAAGGGGAGCACAAAGTGGCCGGCGCGCGGGGCGCCAGGCGTGGGTGGTGCGGAATTAGGGTGAGGGTGCCGTGATGAGGAGCTGGCGGCGGTTGCGCCGGGCCGTGAGAAGCAACATCAGGGCCGCAACCAGGAACACGGCCGGCAGGTAGCGGGCCCACAGCACATTCTCTGCCGCTGCGGATTCAAAACTGCTCAGTTCGGTCACAGCGGCGGTGACATGCTTTTCGGGTACGTGCCAGCCGCCTTCCCCGGCCACGGCAAGGGTGCGGGAGGTGGCCAGGCCGCCGCCAGTCAGTGTCAGGGTGGCGCCCTGGGTGTTGACGGCGTCGATCACCTGATTGTTGACCAGCCATACGGTGATGCTGCCCTTGTGATTCCAGCTGGCAGCAAAGGGGCCAGGGTTCTTGGCGGGGCTGATGCCCACCGGCATGCGGCCGCCGTTGAGCTCGCTCAACAGGTCCGTTGACACCTTGGCGGGCTCGGAGGCGGCGGGTGTGGACGGCGCTGCCGTGTAGACGGCGGCTGTCCGGCCGGCATGCGACTCCGTGCCGTGGCTGGCCAGCGCAAAGCTGGCTGAGGTGCCGTCCGCGGAGGACACCACAAGTGTTGTTGCGTCCCCCGGGGCGAGCCGCAGCGAACCCGCCGCCTCCCCGGACGAGGAAAGCAACGGCGTCGTACTGTTTGTAGAAGGGGCGGCCGGGATGGCTAGGGGTGCGGCCAAGACCAACACCAGGGCGGCAATGCTGAGGGTTGCGGCGGCGATGAGCTGCAGGCGCGGCAGGGCAGCGGCGCGTGGCCGCCAGCTGCGCGGCCACAGGATGAAGGCCAGCATGGGGACCAGGTACAGGGCCCAGCCCAGCAGTTCCACCAGGCGGGGATCGTTCGGGATGCCGAACACGCCGGTGAGGATGGCCGCCCGGGCGCTGCCGTTGGGGGCAAGCCAGGCGAGATTGACAGTGGCGTCCTGGCCAATGTTGATCCAGCCGGCTTCGTGGGCCGTGCGCAGGGATTTCATGACGAGTCCTGCGGCCACGAACACCAGGAACACGCCCGTGGCCTTGAAGAACTTGGCAAGGTTGAGCTTGATGGCGCCGCGGAACAGCAGGAATCCCACCCCTGTGGCGATGGCCAGGCCCAGCAGGGCACCCAGCCCGGCACTGAGCGGATTCAAGGAGGATTGGAAGGCGGCCACCATGAAAACGGCCGTTTCAACGCCCTCGCGAAGCACGGCCAGGAAGGCCATGCCGGCCAGGGCAACCACGGAGCCACCCTTCAGGGCGGAGCCTGCGTGGGCCTCCAGCGTGGATTTCAGGTGGCGCGAATTTTTGCTCATCCACAGGATCATGAACGTCACGATCACCACCGCCACGGCGCCGATGACGGTTTCCATGGCTTCCTGCTGCTGCTGGGGGAGCGCTGCGGAAACCAGCTCCAGGGTGACGCCCACCAGGGCGCTCAGGAAAACGGCGGCGCCAACACCCAGCCACATGGGCTTGAGGGATTGGCCATTGCGGCGCAGAAAAGCGGCAATCATGCCCACTATCAGTGCGGCCTCAAGACCTTCACGCAGGCCGATGACAAGTGTTGCAAGCACCTAAATACTCCGGTGTTCCCTTGATGCTGAGAGTTGGGGTGTGCCCCAACTCTCAGGCAAGGCTACCCTTAGACTGCCTCTTGGCGCCAATTAGGCCAGCGAAGTGTTGCGTAATGCCTGCGCGGCGTCACCAAATGTGGTCCGGCGCGTCCAGCACCGTCGTGGACGGGTCTGCCACTGTCCATTGCGCAAAGTTGGTGTCCATGATGTATTGCTGACCCGCGCGGATGAGGGTGCGGACCTCGGCGTTTTCCGGGTTGTTCAGGGACTCAAAGTACTCCACGGACCAGTGGAACCAGCGCATGCAAAACAAGCGCATGGTCAGCCCGTGCGTCACCAGCAAGGCGTTGGGGGCGTAGTCCGGCCTGGACCAGTGCCTGAACAGGGTCTCCATGAAGGAGGACACCCTGTCGTACACATCCGAGCCCGATTCGCCCTCCCTGAACCGGTAGAAGAAATGGCCGTAGGCGTTGCGGAGTTCCTTTTGATCGGCAATCTCCGCAGGGTTCTGGAAGTTCGCCCAGTCCTGTTCGCGCAGTCGCGGTTCCTCGACTGTCCGCTCCACCAGATCGCCAAGATTCAGTGCCTCAAGGGTTTGATAGGCGCGCAGGTACGGGGAGACGTAGACGCAGACTTTCTGCCCGTCCAACTGCCGCCGCACCTTCTCCCCGGCAGCTTTGGCCTGGGCCACGCCAAGCTCGGTCAGCGGGATCCGGTAATCGGGAATCCTGTTGTACAGGGTCTGGTCAACATTGGCTGCCGACTGTCCGTGGCGGATCATGATGATCTTGCGAGGCGCGCTCATGCCCCTGATCTTATACATTCTTAGGCACAATTCACGCGGGAACGGCATGATTGCTTGTATGAGTGAATCAGTGCCCGCCATTTCCATGAACGACGCCGGACCTTCCGTCCCGGCCCCCACCGGCCAAGGTGCCGTGCCCGGCGTCGAACATCAGGCATCAGGCCATCAGGGCTGGGGCGTCAAGTCGCGGCGACGCCTGATTACCGAGGTGCTGCTGGTGCTGGGTGTTTCGGTGGGGCAGTCGGCCGTGTACTCGGTGGTGTCGCTGCTGGACAAGATGAGTCGCGCGCCCATTGCCCAGGGCACCTCGACGCTGAACGTGGTGCGCAACAACCGCGAATTCTTTGACCTCACGTACCAGCTCCTGGATATCTTCTTCGCCCTGGTGCCCGTCATGCTGGTCTTCTACCTGCTGGCCGAGCCCGGGAAGTCCGTGTTCCGGAGCATCGGGCTGGATTGGCGCCATCCCTTCCGCGACGGGCTCGGGGCGTTGGCGCTGCTGGTGGTCATCGGCGTGCCGTCACTGGGGATTTATGCGGCAGGGCGGGCGCTCGGCATCACCACCGAGATCATTCCCAGCGCCCTGAACCAGTACTGGTGGACCATCCCCGTGCTGGTGCTTTCCGCGATCCGGGCCGGTGTGCTGGAGGAGGTCATTCTCAACGGCTATTTGCTGGGCCGGCTGGAGAAGATCGGGCTCGGGCCCTGGGCCGCGATCACGCTCAGCGCCCTGCTGCGTGGCAGTTACCACCTGTATCAGGGCTTCGGCCCGTTCGTGGGCAATTTCCTGATGGGCCTGCTGTTTGGCTGGGTGTACAAAAAGTACGGCCGGGTGGCGCCGCTCGTGGTGGCCCACGCTTTGGTTGACATTGCCGCGTTCACGTTGGGCCCGGCCCTGGGCTTCGGCGGTTAGCAGGCCACCCGCCCCACCCGCCCAACTCCACCCGCCTACGCCCGCCCCGCCCTCCCCGCCCGCCCCGCCCTCCCCGCCCAACTGTGACGCACTTGTTGCTGCGGATTGCGCTTTCCGAGGCGAAATCGGTCCAACAACTGCGTCACAGATCCCGGGGGAGACGCAAACGGCACCCGCCCGCAAGGGGAGGGTGCCGGCGTCGAACAATGGAGCTGTGGGCCCAATGAACAGAAGAGCTAGATGGTGACCGGGCCGTGGGCCGTCTCGAACGTGACGGACATGATGCCGGGGGTGCCGCGCGGGGCGATCCACTCCACCGCCACGTCATCCAGCGGCGCCTCGACGGGCTCGCCCAACCATTCGGTGACGCGTTCGGCGCTGCCGGCGATGGTCAGCGAGGAGAGCTTCACGGTGGATGCACGCGCCAGCGACGGGTGCAGGGAGGGATCGCCCTCCCACTTGAGCATGTACGGCACCTGGGGATCGGCAATGAGTCCCTTGATGCCGATCTGCTGCCACACCAATTCCTGGCCGTCGGGGAACTTCCTGTTGCCGGGGACAGCGCTGCGGCCCAGGCGTTCCTCGAAGGGGGTGAGATCGTCAACGGCGACGCACCACCCCATCCAACCTCCACCGGCTGCGGAGCGCGCCTTGACGGCCTGGCCGAACGGCGCCTTGTCCGAGGCGGGGTGATTAAGGCACTCAACAATTTCCACATAATGGTGGTCGGTGAGGGGAATAATCATATTGCGGGTGCCGAAGCGCGGATGAATTCCTCCGCGCACTGCATCGACCCCGAGGGCGGTCGCGATTCGCTCCGTAGTGGCAGCCAATCCGTCTGATTCACTGGCGTAAGAAACATGATCCATTCGCATGAGTTCATCTTGGCACTTTGTGATCGACGTCTCGACTTAGTGTCGCCTAAGCCACATGGGACGTCAGATGTCAGGGGTGTTTGGCGTCCCGGCCGGTGGGGCAGAATTGGAGCGTGACTGATACTGGAAACGCCCCGCTGACCCTGCCCACCGCCGCCACCATCGCTGAGCGAATCAGCTCAGGCATTGCCGCCGAGTTGGGGGTCCGCCCTGCTCAGGTTCGTGCCGCGATTGGCCTGATGGACGACGGCGCCAGCGTCCCCTTTATTGCCCGGTACAGAAAAGAAGCCACCGGCACCCTGGATGACACGCAGCTCCGCGATCTCGAGGAGCGCCTACGGTACCTGCGCGAACTTGAGGCCCGGCGTTTGACCGTGCTGGAGACCATTCACGGGCTCGGCAAGCTGACTGCCGCGCTGCGCCGTGCCGTGGAAGATGCCGCGACCAAATCGGAATTGGAAGATCTCTACCTGCCCTACAAGTCCACGCGCAAGACCAAGGCAGATGCCGCCCGCGAGGCGGGCTTGGAGCCCCTGCTCGACGCCCTGCTGGCCGACCCTTCCCGCTTCCCTGCCGTGGAAGCGGACGCCTTTGTTGACGCCGCCCGCGGCGTTGCCTCAGCCGATGACGCCCTGGCCGGGGCACGGGCCATCCTGATTGAGCGGGCCGGCCAGGATGCTGCGCTGGTGGGTGAGCTGCGCGAGCGCCTATGGAAGACAGGCCGGCTGCGTTCCACCGTCAAGGCGGGCAAAGACGCGGCCGGGGAAAAGTTCAAGGACTACTTTGACTTCTCCCAGCCCCCGCACACGCTGCCCAGCCACCGGGTGCTGGCCCTGTTGCGCGGCGAAAAGGACGGCGTCCTGGGGCTGGATCTGGCCGAGGGTGACACCCGCGACGCCGACGCTGCCGCGCTGGCCCGGTCCCGCTACGAAAATGCCGTTGCCCACTCCTTGGGCATCACCGAATCTGGCCGCGCGGCGGATAGCTGGCTCATGACCAGCGCCCGACTGGCCTGGCGCACGCGCATCCTGACCCGCCTCTCGGTTGATCTGCGCGTGCGCCTGTTCCAAAGCGCCGAGGAGGAATCGGTGCGTGTTTTTGCCGCCAACCTCCGTGACGTGCTGCTGGCCGCACCGGCCGGAAACCGCGCAACCCTGGGCCTTGACCCGGGGCTGCGCACAGGCGTCAAGGTTGCCGTGGTGGACGGCACCGGCAAGGTTGCAGCAACGGAAACCATCTACCCGCACGCGCCCGCCCGCAAGTGGAACGAATCCCTCGCCACCTTGGTGGCCCTGGCCACCAAGCATGGCGTTGAGCTGATTGCCATTGGCAACGGCACTGCCAGCCGGGAGACGGACAAATTGGCCGCCGAACTTGTCGCCGAGCTCAAGCGCCTCAACCAGGACAGTAAGGTCATCAAGCTGGTTGTCTCCGAGGCCGGCGCCTCCGTGTATTCGGCCTCGGCGCTGGCCAGTGCCGAACTGCCCGGCATGGATGTTTCCCTACGCGGTGCCGTCTCCATTGCCCGCCGGCTGCAGGATCCGCTGGCCGAGCTGGTGAAGATCGATCCCAAATCGATCGGCGTGGGCCAGTACCAGCACGACCTCACCCCGGCCAAGCTGGAACGCTCTCTGGACGCCGTGGTTGAGGACTGCGTGAACGCGGTGGGCGTGGACCTGAACACCGCCTCGCCGGCCCTGCTGGCGAGGGTGGCCGGCGTCGGACCTCTTTTGAGTGAAAACATTGTGGCCCACAGAAACGAGCACGGCCCCTTCAACAAGCGTCGCGAGCTGCTCAAGGTGGCCCGGCTTGGACCCAAGGCGTTTGAACAATGCGCCGGATTCCTGCGCATCACCGGGGGAGCGGAGCCGTTGGACGCCTCCAGCGTGCACCCCGAGGCTTACGGCGTGGCCCGCAAGATCCTTGCCACGGTGGGCGCCACGTCAACAGAGATTTCCGCGGGCGTTGCCGCCGTGGCCGCCGTCAACCCGGCCGACTTTGTGGATGGCACCTTCGGCCTGCCCACGGTTGCCGACATTGTGGCCGAGCTGCAAAAGCCCGGCCGCGACCCCCGCCCCCGCTTCGAAACGGCCACCTTCACCGACGGCATTGAGAAGATCACCGACCTTCGCCCCGGCATGATCCTGGAGGGGACGGTCTCCAACGTGGCCGCGTTTGGCGCGTTCGTGGACATTGGCGTGCACCAGGACGGGCTGGTGCACGTCTCGGCCATGAGCAACTCCTTTGTCTCGGACCCGCACGCGGTGGTTAAATCGGGCCAGGTGGTGCGTGTGAAGGTCCTGGAGGTGGAGCCGGAGCGCAAGCGCATCTCGCTCACCCTGCGACTGGATGACGCCGCTTCTGATGCCAACGCAGGGGGCAAGCGCGACGCCGGCTCCCGCCCTTCCGGTGTCCGTGCCTCCGGGCGGCCCGCACCCAGCGGCGGCGAGCAGTCCCGGACTGGGGGAGCCCAACCTGGCCCCCAGGGGCAAGGCGCCCAGGGACGAGGCGGCGACCGTGCCGGACGCCCCGCAACTCCTCCGCCGTCGGCAAACACGGCCATGGCCGAGGCTTTGCGCCGCGCGGGCCTTCTTGCCCCGTGACTACGCACATAACGCCCTCTCAGCACGTTGAGAGGGCGTTATCTGCGTAGTCACCGCGGCCGGATTTCTCATAAGTTCAGCTGGTGCCACTTTTTGGCGCAAATTTCAAGCACATGTTCGGCCAAGGTCATAAACTCGTCACAATCTTGCGGCGCATGAACGGATCTTCCACACTGGATGTAGGTCATGAGTGTCAGCGACAAGCCCCGGCTCGCTGACCGGCAACCCTCCTTCCGCGGTGGGGTGCCCCGGGTGAAGACCTGGCACTGAGCCGCCCGGTTCCAGTGCAAGCGCGGGCCATCGAGTCTAAGGCCCTTCACGCATGCTGCGTCGGAGGGTTTTTTGGCGCAGGCCTCTAGTGTGAAGGAACTCAACCATGAGCAACGGTTGGTCATTTGAAACCCGTCAGATCCACGTAGGCCAGGAGCCGGACGTCACCACAGGTGCACGCGCCCTGCCCATCTACCAGACAACATCGTTTGTTTTCCCCTCCGCCGAAAGCGCAGCCGCACGGTTTGCCCTGGCTGAACTGGAGCCGATCTACACCCGCATCGGCAACCCCACCCAGGACGCCGTCGAACAGCGCATTGCCAGCTTGGAAGGCGGCGTGGCGGCACTGCTGCTCGCCTCCGGCCAGGCAGCAACCACGTTCGCCATCTTGAACCTGGCGGAGGCCGGCGATCACATTGTTTCCAGCCCCAGCATCTACGGCGGCACGTACAACTTGTTCGCGCACAGCCTGAAGAAGCTCGGCATTGAGGTCACGTTCGTCTCCGACCCCGACAACCTGGACGAATGGCGCGCTGCCGTCCGCCCCAACACCAAGGCATTCTTTGGCGAGGTTGTCTCCAACCCGCGCCAGGACGTCCTGGACATTGAGAACATCAGCGCCATTGCCCACGAGGCCGGCGTGCCGTTGCTGGTGGACAACACCTTGGCGACTCCGTACCTGATCCGCCCGCTGGAATGGGGTGCCGACATTGTCATCCACTCCGCCACCAAGTACCTGGGCGGCCACGGCAGCGCCATCGCGGGCGTGATTGTCGACGGCGGCAAGTTCGACTTCGCCACCAACCCGGAGAAATTCCCCGGCTTCAACACCCCGGATGTCACCTACAACGGCCTGGTGTACGCCCGCGACTTGGGTGTTGGCAGCGCGCTCGGTGCCAACTTGGCCTACATCCTCAAGGCTCGCGTGCAGCTGCTGCGCGACCTCGGCTCGGCCGTGGCACCGTTCAACGCCTTCCTCATTGCCCAGGGCATCGAGACGCTCAGCCTGCGTGTGGAGCGCCATGTCAGCAACGCGGTTGCCGTTGCAGAATGGCTTGAGCAGAACGAGAACGTGGACGCCGTGGCCTACGCGGGAATCCCCTCCAGCCCCTGGTTTGAGCGTGGCCGCAAGTACGGTCCCAAGGGCACCGGCGCCGTCATCGCCTTTGACATCAAGGGCGGTGCCGAAGCTGGCAAGCGCTTTGTTGATGGTTTGGAACTGCACTCACACGTGGCCAACATTGGCGACGTGCGCTCCCTGGTCATCCACCCGGCGTCGACCACGCATGCGCAGCTTTCACCGGAGCAGCAGCTGGCTGCCGGCGTGCGCCCCGGACTGGTCCGCCTCTCCGTAGGCATTGAGAACATCGCAGACATCCTTGCCGACCTCGAAGCCGGATTCCGCGCAGCAAAATTAGCGTGATCGCCGTGGAACGCACGGAGGAAAACAGCGTTTTGGCGCCGGGCTTTGCCTCCGTGGAGGCCACACCCGTGGGAGAGGAATTCTCCGCAGCCGTGGGCCAGGGCGGCGGTGTGCTGCGCTCTCTTGAGATCGGCGCACTGCCCTTGGAAGCCGGGGGATCACTGCCTTCGGTCACCATGGCCTTTGAATGCTGGGGCACGCTGAATGAGGCGGGCGACAATGCCGTCCTCATCCAGCACGCCCTGACCGGCAGCACCCACGTGAGTCGCGGCGAATCCGAGGAAGACGGCTGGTGGGAAGGCCTGGTGGGCCCCGGGGAAGTCATCGACACCAACAAGTACTTTGTGGTGTGCGCCAACATGCTCGGCGGCTGCTACGGCACCACCGGCCCCTCCAGCATCGCCGGCGACGGCAAGCCGTACGGTTCCCGCTTCCCCTTCGTCACCATCCGGGACTCGGTCCACGCCGAGGCGCGCCTGGCCGACAAGCTGGGCGTGAAGCTGTGGCACGCCGTCATTGGCGGTTCCATGGGCGGTGCACGTGCCCTGGAGTGGGCGGCGAGTTACCCGGAGCGGGTGCAGCGCTGCGCCGTGGTGGCGGCTTGCGCTGCCAGCACGGCTGAGCAAATCGCCTTTGCCCAGACGCAGACCCTCGCCATCCGCCAAGACCCCAACTTTGCCGGCGGGGATTATTACGACGGCGCAGCCCCCACCTCGGGCTTGGGACTGGCCCGGCGGATTGCCCACATCAACTACCGCTCGGAAACTGAGATGGAGTCACGCTTTGGTCGCCAGGCCCAAGGTGGCGAGGACACCATCAGCCACGGCCGCCTGGCGGCATTGGGTGCACCAGGCAACAGGTACCAGGTGGAGAGCTACCTTGACCACCAGGCACGCAAATTGGTGGGACGCTTTGATGCCAACAGCTACATTGCCATCACCGAGGCGTTGATGAGCCACGACGTCAGCCGCGGCCGCGGCACCCTGGGCCAGGCCCTGGCGGCAACGGCGGGCGTGGAGTTCCTGGTGGCGGCCGTCAAGAGCGACCGCCTGTACTTCCCGGCCCAGTCGCTTGCCCTAGCAGCGGCGCTTCCCGGGGATGTGGCTGTCCACCACATCGACTCCGCCATTGGTCACGACGGCTTCCTCACCGAGGTGGCCGTGGTGGGGGAGTTGCTGAAGGAATCCTTCTTCAGCAGCTGACACCACAGGGCAGTTGCCGGGGGTTAGAAGTTCTTGAAGATTGCTTCGCGGTGGACGGCGTATTGTTCTGCCGTGACCTGGCCGCTGCGGCGTGCGGTGTCCAGGGCGTCGAGCTGGCGCTTCAGCTCGGCCTCGGCCTTCATGCGCTCGTTGGCGAAACCGGTTGTCTGGTGTCCGTGGGAGGTGTCGTAGTTGCGCATCGGGACGCCGTTGAGCAGTGTTCCCACATAGGGGGCGTTGCCTGGTTGATGGGCCACCCCCGCCTTGCCTGTTGGGTTGGCCGGGTTGTAGATGTTCTCACGTGCCGCGCGGCGCTTGCGGTTGGCCGACCTGGTGAAGATGCCGAGCAGGATGACTCCCACAACTGCCAGCATGAACAGGGGCGAAAAGCCGGATGAGCTGCTGGACGAGGCAGCAACAATACTCGTCGCCAATGGTTCGAGCATGATGGGCACAACGCACCTCTTCTACGAATAGGCCGCCGAATCCAGCGCCTCTTCTCATCCTAGTCCGCCCGCTGCGCCCCCCGGCACAGCGGGTAGCGAAGTTCCTCGGCGTGCAGTATAGCAATGGTGCCAACGTGGTGCTTTACACCGTGTTTCGTTACCGATTACGCTAAATTTCTGGACCGGATGACGGAAGGCATGGCGCTGTGCGGAAACTGATCTACGGCATGAACCTGACACTGGATGGCTACGTTGCCGCGCCCGGAGAGGACATCGGCTGGAGCATGCCGAGCGAGGAGCTGTTTCAGTGGTGGCTCGATCAGGAGCGGGCGATCGGCCTGTTGCTGTATGGGCGCAAGCTCTGGGAGGTCATGAGTTCCTACTGGCCCACCGGCGACCAGCAGCCGGACGCCACCCCGGCGCAGATCGAGTTCGCGCGGAACTGGCGGGACACGCCGAAGCTGGTGTTCTCCTCGGCTTTGGAGCAGGTCGACTGGAACACCCGCCTGGTTGCCGGTGACGCGGTCGCGGAGATCACCCGGCTCAAGGCCGGGGTTGGCGGGCCGATGAGGGTCGGTGGCGCAATTCTCGCCGGGGCGGCCATGCGGGCCGGGCTGGTCGACGAGTACACGATCGTGACCCATCCGGTCCTGGTGGGCGGCGGCACTCCGTTCTTCACAGCGTTGGATCGCCGGGTGAATCTGAATCTGGTGGAGACGCGGACGTTTCCCGGCGGGGTGGTCATGACCCGGTACCGGATCCGGCGTTAGTCCGTGTCAAAACCTCCTGTGGGACACACCTAGCCGCCTGCTCCAGTGCCCATGCCCGGGCCAAACACCGGTCCAGGGGTGGGGCGCTTGGCCGAGATGCCGTCGCCGGAGGATTGGTGCCGAAGCCTGCGCAGTACCCAAGGGAACAAGAACTCCCTGGCCCACACCAGGTCCTCGGCGCGGGCGGCCTGCCACTTCTGCGCCGGCAGCGGCTTGGGCCGCTGCGGAGCCAGCGCGTGCGGGACGTTGAGGGCGTTCAGTGCCATGATTGCGATGGTGTGGTGGCCCAACGGGGCAAAGTGCAGCCGGTCCTCGGCCCACATCTGGGGGTCGCCCAATTGGCGCAGGGACCACATGTCGGCTACCACGGCGTCATGCCGGGCGGCGATGGTGCGCAGGTTCTCGTTGTAGATGGCAACCCGTCCGCGCACCATGCCCAGCACCGGGGTGTCCCTGATGTCGGGGCCGTTGAAGAGCAGGACGGTGGCCCCGGCGGCCGTCATTTTCCCCACGGCGACATCCAGAGATTCGGCCAATGCATCGGGGTCCGAGCCCGGCCGGATTAAGTCATTGCCACCTGCTGAAATGCTGATCAGGTCGGGTTTGAGTGCCAACGCCGGTGCGAGCTGTTCGCCCAGGATCTGCCCCAGGAGCCTGCCGCGGATGGCCAGGTTCGCGTAGCGGAAGTCCTCGTGATCGCGACTGAGCTCCTCGGCCAGCCTGTCGGCCCAGCCGCGATAGCCGCCGGGGCTGCTCGGTTCCGGATCGCCAATTCCCTCGGTAAAGGAGTCGCCCATGGCCACGTAGCGGCTCCAGGGATGGCGGGAAGTGGGCTGCGCTGGCCCGGACTGGAAATTCTGTGCGGTAGATTCTTTCACCATCCCATCCTGCCCCTTGGGCGGCCGGTTTCGCCAGTGGGCCTTTTTGGACCCGGGGCGCCGCATGGAAAGATGAAGGAATGAGCGAAACCCCCACAGTCCTTTGGTCACGTCCCGAATCCGAGCGCACCGGCACACCCCTGCTGGTCATCCTTCACGGCTACGGCGCCGATGAGGCCGACCTCTTCTCCTTGGCCGGCCAGCTGCCGGGCGAATTCACCGTGGCCTCCGTGCGCGCTTCCCTGCAGGCAGGTCCGGGCTACTCGTGGTTCCCGCTGCGCAGCGACCTGAGCTATTCCGTGTCTGCCGTGACCAGCGCCGCGGCCGCACTCGAAGAGTGGATTGACGCCGTCCGCGCCAACCACAGCTCCGTGAGCCTGTTGGGCTTCTCCCAGGGCATGTGCATGGCCATAACCTTGTTGCGGCACAGGCCGGCCGGCTATGCCGCCGTGGTGGGGCTCTCCGGTTTTGTGGTGGATGCCGAAGGCGATGCGTTCTTTGACGATGCAGCAGTGGCTGCCATCAAGCCGGAGGTTTTTTGGGGCCGCGACCAGGCCGACCCGGTCATTCCGGAAACGGCCATTGAGTCAACCAATGTGTGGATGCGGGCCAATGTGCAGCTGACAAAGGTTCTCTACACGGGGATCTGGCACGGCATCAACGCCCAGGAGATCTCCCATGTGGGCGAATTCCTGCAGTACAAGGTCTTGGCCGCGAAGTAGCCGCTTAAAGTACGACGGCGGGCACCCGACGTGGGTGCCCGCCGTCGTACTTGGGTGGTGGACTATCCGCCCGTGGTGATGCGAACGGTTTCGCCGTTGACGGTGACGGTGTCGCCGTGGTGCAGTTGGCGGCCGCGGCGCTCGTCGATCTCGCCGTTGACCTTCACCAGACCGGCCTTGATGAGGTCGGCGGCTTCCACGCCGTCCTCCACCAGGCTGGCTAGTTTGAGCAGCTGTCCCAGTCGGATCATGTCGTCGCGGATGGGGATGTCAATGATCTCGTGTGAACTCATGGCTTAATTGTGCCGCATGGATGGCAATGCCGCTGCGCAGGCGGGTAGCTTGGAGCCAAGGTCTTTCATCACAAGGAGAATCAGCCATGTCATCCACACCTGCCATTATTGTCAGCGGCTACACCGAAGAAGGCTATGGTGCCGGTCCTGGGCTGTCCTTGTTTGAGGTGCTGGCCGACGGCACCGTGGGGGCACTGCTGAGAAAAAGCTCTGCTGTGCTAAATCCTTCGTTCCTCAGCACGGGAGGCTGGCTTTTGCTCGCGGTGGAAGAACTGCCGGAGGGCAACGTTGTTGCCGTTGATCCGCTCACCCTGGAAGTCCTTGGCCGGGCACCAACCCTGGGCTCGGATCCCTGCCATGTTGCCCTGGTGGACGGTCAGGTGTGGGTGGCCAACTACTCATCGGGCACGGCAACCGTGCTGGCGCTGGATGGCCTGCTCGGCAATGACGCGCCCGCCGCGCAGGTTTTGGCGCATCCTGGCAGTGGCCCCGTG
Organism: Arthrobacter sp. HLT1-20; assembly: GCF_054510895.1. Classification (NCBI taxonomy): domain Bacteria; kingdom Bacillati; phylum Actinomycetota; class Actinomycetes; order Micrococcales; family Micrococcaceae; genus Arthrobacter; species Arthrobacter sp. HLT1-20. Next base: position 26,108 of record NZ_JBTNDR010000020.1, read on the forward strand.
GTGGAGCGGCAAGCTGAATCCCATGCGCACCAGGTGACTCCCACACCGTGGGACAGCGTGCTTGTGGCGGACCTTGGTTCCGACCGGGTGGATGAGTACGCCCAGACCGCCGGCAGCCACACCTTGCTGCGATCGGCACAACTGCCGCCGGGAACAGGCCCGCGCCATGTTGCGCTCAAGGGGGATTTCCTCCTGGTGGCGGGCGAGCTCGATGGCTGCCTGCACGTGCTGCAAAGGACGCCGAACCGTGCACCAGGAGAAACCTCCCGGGAGGACTACTTTTGGCATTGGCTGTTCAAGACGCCGTTGGCGCCATCCGTCGCGGAGCTTGAAGCCGCGGAGCAGTTTTATCCCTCACACATCCAGCTCTCCGGGGACGGCAGCAAATTGTATGCGGCCGTTCGCGGCCCCAACACCCTGGTGACCCTGGATGTGGCGGGCCTGGTCGCGGAGCAACCGGCGCCGCCGAGTTTTCTGGGGCAGATTCCCTGTGGCGGCACCTGGCCGCGGCACTTTGCCGTGGGCCGCAACCAGGTCTACGTGGCAAATCAGCTCTCCAACAACGTCGCCGTCTTCGAACTGGACAGTCACGGCTTGCCGGGTGCGGAACCCGTGCAGTCCGTGGACTTCGGCAGTCCCACCTGCATTTTGATCGCCTGACGCCCGCAGGAGGATCCACCGCCTCGCTGATTCCGTCCGGGGGCCGCTGCAGACATCCGCCCGTGGTTCACCCGGCAGCGAATGTCCGCAACGGCCCCCGGCACAGCGAAGCGGGTCAATTCCCGCCGAACAGCTGCGCAACTGTAGGCTAGAGCGCGAGACGGACCGCACCCAGCGGCCTCGTAATTAATAGGAGTAAACAGTGGCGCCTCAGTCCAAGCTTGACCAGGTCATTTCACTCGCGAAACGTCGCGGCTTTGTATTTCAGGCCGGTGAGATTTACGGCGGTTCACGGTCGGCCTGGGATTACGGCCCCCTCGGCGTTGAGCTGAAGGAAAACATCAAGCGCGAATGGTGGCAGTCATTTGTCCGCGGCCGCGAAGACATGGTGGGCCTTGATTCCTCCATCATCTTGCCCAAGGCCGTCTGGGAAGCCTCCGGTCACGTGGCAACGTTCACCGACCCGCTGGTCGAGTGCACCCAGTGCCACAAGCGCCACCGCCAGGACCACCTCATGGAAGCCTTTGAGGCCAAGAAGGGCCGCCTGCCGGAGAACGGCATGGAAGACATTGTCTGCCCCGACTGTGGCACCAAGGGCCAGTGGACCGAGCCGCAGCTCTTCTCCGGCCTGGTCAAGACGTTCCTGGGCCCGGTGGATTCCGCCGCAGGCCTGCACTACATGCGCCCCGAAACCGCGCAGGGCATCTTTGTGAACTTCAACAACGTGCTCACCACCTCTCGCAAGAAGCCCCCGTTCGGCATCGGCCAGATCGGCAAGGCCTTCCGCAACGAGATCACACCCGGCAACTTCATCTTCCGCACCCGTGAGTTCGAGCAGATGGAAATCGAGTTCTTTGTGCCCGGCGAAGATGCCGAGAAGTGGTTCAAGGAATGGGTCGAGCTGTGCTGGGACTGGTTCATCGATTTGGGCATCAACCCGGAGAACATGCGCCGTTTTGACGTCCCCGAGGACGAGCGCGCCCACTACTCCGCCGGCACCATCGACTTTGAGTACAACTTCGGCTTCCAGGGCTCTAAGTGGGGGGAGCTCATGGGTGTCGCCAACCGCACCGACTACGACCTGGGCTCGCACACCAAGGGCTCCGGCACGGATTTGAGCTACTTCAACCAGGCCACGGGCGAGCGGTTCACCCCGTACGTCATTGAGCCCTCCTTCGGCCTGACCCGTTCCATGATGGCGTTCCTGGTGGACGCCTACGTTGAGGACGAGGCCCCCAACGCCAAGGGCGGCGTGGACAAGCGCACGGTCCTGAAGCTGGATCCGCGCCTGGCCCCCGTCAAGGCTGCGGTCTTGCCGCTGAGCCGCAACGAGGATTTGTCCCCGAAGGCCAAGGAGCTTGCCAACACCCTGCGCAGGCACTGGAACATCGAGTTCGACGACGCCGGCGCCATTGGCCGCCGCTACCGCCGCCAGGATGAGATTGGCACCCCGTTCTGCATCACCGTTGACTTTGAAACACTCGAGGACAACGCCGTGACCATCCGTGAGCGCGACACCATGAGCCAGGAGCGCGTGCCCCTGGATCAGGTGCAGGCGTACCTGGCCACCCGTCTCCTGGGTGCCTAAGCATGGCTGAGCTGACATACCGGTCGTGGCGCGACGGCGACGACCTGACCCTGCTGGAAATTTGGGGTGACGCCGATTCCGCTGCGGCCGGGCAGTTCCGTGCCGCGTTGGCGCCGGAGCAGGATGCCAATCCATGGCGGCGCACCATTGTGGCCGAGGATCAGGGCATCCCGGTTGCGGCCGGTGTGGTGTACTCCACCAAGCTCCACCCGGCCCGCCTGTGGGCCTTCGTTGAGGTTGCCAAGGACCACCGCCGTGCAGGCGTTGGTGCCACCTTGCTGACCATGTTGCGCCGTGAAGCACACGGTGCGTTTGAGACTGGCTTGGTCAGTACCACGGCGTTGCGTAGCAAGGTTGCCCCGGAGACTTCCGGTGCCGCTTTTGCGCAGGCCATGGGCCTGGGCGTGCTGCAGCGCAACAGGGTCATCGAGGTGGGCCCCGGCGCGTTGAAGCTGCCCAGCTTTGGCGAAGGCACCGAGGAGGAGGCAACTGCCCGTCTTCAGGACCTGGCCACCGGTTCGGTTGAACTGACCGACGTTGTGGGCCGCTACTACGAATCCGTGAACCAGTGGGATCCCACCGGACCCTTGAGTCCCGGGACGGTGCAGCGGATGTTCCTGGATGACCTCACGGGCGCCCACGGAGCCTTGGTGCTGCGGGCCGAGCCTGCCAGCGCCTTTGGCGCCGATGTTGCCCCGAGTAAGAAGGGCAAGATCCAGGCGTTCGCTTTGAGCTACTCGCAGGGCAGCATTGAGACGAACGAGGATATCCCCGCCAGCGCCTCCGAGGTGTTCCTCGGCGTGGAACCCGCCCTGGGTAACGATGAAGCGGTGCAGGCCGCGTATGACCTGCTGGCTCTCATCACCCACCAGTACCCCGTGCTGCTTGAACTGGATGACGCCATGGAAGCCCTCGCGGCTGTGGTCAACCCGATGATTGCCGTGGGTGCTGCCAAGGTTCGCGGCACCGAAACACTCGTCGTCGGCGAGTAAGTTCAACCTATCCGCCGCCGGACTCACCTCCGGCGGCGGACCAGGATTTCCTCGGTCGCTATCCGACCCGTCGGCCGCGGGCGGCCTTTGGGGTCTCCTTTACGCGACCTGCGGAAACCCTGGCTCCGCCGCCTTAGTGGGCGGTCACCACACCGCCACCGCCAACCGAAGGACTGATTTCAGCCTATGGGACACTCGCACTCGCACGGTGACACTGACGATTCTTTGCTGAGCCGGGCCGAGCTGCGCAGCCGCAACGCTGTGCGGCGCCGGGCAGTGGTTTTGCTGAGCTGGATCCTGGCGCCACTGGCGGTGCTCACGCTGGTAGCCATGGCGTTGATGTGGCCCGGCGGCGACAACGCGGCACCTGCTGCGGGGAACCCGTACACGGCGGCGCCCGGGGCCAGCATTGAGACGGGCGTTGTGCAGCGCACAGCCACCCAGGATTGCCCCGGCAGCACCGTGGGTGCTCCTGCTGGCAGCTGCTTCATCGCCTACACGGCGGTGGACGGAGCCGCCGAGGTGCCTGTTGTTGTCAGCCCGGACATTGTCCAGGCCCGTGGCGTCAATGCCGGCGACAAAATCAGCTTCCTGGACCTGTCCGGGCTGCCGGGCATGACAGGCGCCGAGAATCCCGGCACGCAGTACGTCTTCATGGACTTTGTCAGGACCATGCCCATGGGACTGCTCGCTGCGCTCTATGCGGTGGTGGTCATAGCAGTGGCCAGGTGGCGTGGGCTCCGGGCCATCGTGGGATTGGGCGGGGCGTTTGCCGTCCTGGCCTGGTTCATTTTGCCCGCCCTGGCACAAGGGCAGCCGCCGCTGCTGGTGGCCTTGGTGGGATCCTCGGCCATCATGTTTGGGGTGCTCTACTTTGCCCATGGCTTCTCCGCCCGCACCTCCACCGCCTTGTTGGGAACGCTGTTTGGGTTGGCCGTCACCGCGGGAATGGCCTACTGGGCGGTGGATGCGGCCGCGCTGACAGGAACCTCTGACCACAACGCCTACCAGCTGCTCAGCCTCACCCAGGGGATGTCACTGTCCGGGATGATCCTGTGCGGCCTGGTCATTTCCGGCCTGGGCGTGCTGAACGATGTCACCATCACCCAGTCCTCCGCCGTGTGGGAACTGTACGAACTGGCCCCGCACACCAGCACCCGCGAACTCTTCACCTCGGCCATGCGCATTGGGCGCGACCACATTGCCTCCACCGTCTACACCATTGCCTTTGCCTACGCTGGAAGCGCCCTGCCGGTGCTGCTCATGGTGTCCCTCTATGACCAGCCGTTGCTGAACGCACTGACCAGCGCCGAACTCGCCGAGGAAGTGGTGCGCATCCTGGTGGGCTCGATCGGCCTCGTCTTGGCCGTCCCGGTCACCACGGCCGTTGCGGTTGCCGTGGTGAAATCCACCGGCCGGAAGAGTGACCCCACCAGCCCGGAGAAGCTGCAAACCGTGCCCGCCCTGTAACCCCTGTTCTGCTGGCTAAACGGGCAGAAAAAGGTCGCGCCGCACGGCGTTGAACCCATCCACCGTAATGTCCCAGTCGGGCCGGTTGAAGTCGGCGGCCAGCAACCGCACCTCCTGCAATTCATCGGGGTGGCCGGCCCTGGGTTCGATGGGCCTGATGGCTCCATGACGGTAACCCAGGCTTCGCGAGACACCGAGTGAGGCCCGGTTCCAGACGGCGGCGCTGGATTCCGCAGCGTCGGCCCCCAGGTGGTCGAAGGCAAAGAGCAGTGCCGCGGCACGCATTTCCTTGCCGTATCCCCGGCCTTGCTGCGCCACCGTGAGCCATGAACCGGAGTTGACGGTCTTGGTGGTGGAGAACCCGGCTGCCCCCACGGATTGGGTGCCGATTGGCACCCCGCCGAGCAGGACAGTGAAGTTTAGAGTCCAGTGGTCGGGCCGGACGCCGGCCCGCAACTCCCACTGGTGGCGGGCCATGCCCCGGGCCATGTCCAGCGGGTCTGCATCGGTCCATGGCACCGAAAACGGCATGACGGCCGGATCATGGATGCCAGCCAGTGCGGCATTGACAATGCCGGGCAGATCATCGTCCCGGACAATTCGCATGGTGAGGCGCGGGGAGGTGATCGTGAGTTCGAACAGGGGCCAAACGTCCGAGGGTGTATGCATGTGAACACCCTAGCCGGGCGCCCGCCACGGGGCCATGCTGAAGCGCCGCGCCACCACGTCTTTGGGCCATTGGGCCCGGAACGCCACACGGACCAACTGGTGCCGTTTTTCCAGGTACGACGCCGGATGGGGCCGTCCCAGCGCCATGTTTAGCCACGCCTGGGCGGAGGCCCCCGCTGCCGCGGCCATGCGTGATTGTTCAAACTGTGCCAGCCGGCGCCCCGTGGCTTCCCCCCGCAGCGCGGCCGTGATGATGGGGGCCAGGGCCGCGGCGTCCAGCCAGCCCAGGTTCATGCCTTGGCCCCCGATGGGGCTGATCTCGTGGGCGGCGTCGCCAATGAGCGCAGCCCTGCCGGCCACCATTCGGGTCGCCAGCCGCGACCGGACACCAAACGCGCTGAGCATGCTGTTTTCGGCCGCCGGTACCGCAACGCCCGTGCGTTCGGCAATGAGTCCGGCCAGCTCCGCGGCTCCTGCACCGTCCAGCAGGGTGTCGGTGTGGACCACCCAGCGTCGCAGCCCGCCCGGCAGTGGGAACGATTCCACTATCCCGCCGGGTTCCAAATACAGCACGGCCGCGGGGCCGTCGGATCCTGTGTCCGGAAAGTCGCCCATGAGGTAGGTGTCGGGGTAGTTGCGCCCCCGCGTGGCGATGCCGAGTTCCCGCCGCAGCGTTGACTTGGCCCCGTCGGCACCCACCACCAGCCGGGCCGTGAAGGACTGCTCTCCAGATCCGCCCAATCCTGGCCCGGCGCTCGAGGAAGTAGTCAGCGTGACATGCGTTCCGGCGTCGTGCACGGCGGTGACGGCCAGGCCGCGCAACAACGCACTCGGGTCAAGGGCGGCCACCCGGGCCTCCAGCAGGGCCTCGGTCCGCGCCTGCGGCAGGGCAAGGATGAACGGGTGGGCATTGCCGAGCCGCAAGAAGCTCAGTTCCGTCACGGTCCGCCCGGCGCTGCGGGCCACTCCGCGGCTGATGTGTACACCGTCGCGGATCAACGCGGGGCCGATCCCCGCCTGGGCGAGCGCCGCCAGCCCCGGGGGGTGGATGCCAATGGCCCGCGAATGCTCGCTGCGCGCGGAGCGCTGCTCCAGTATGCGCACGCTCACACCCTGCTGCAACAGCAGCGCACCCAGATGCAGGCCAACCGGCCCGGCCCCCACAATCAGCACATCAAGCATGGCGTGCGGCATCTGCTGCTGGCTGCCAGAGCAACAAATTCCGGAAGGGCCGCTCGGAGGTGACAACCCAGCCCGGGGGGGCCTGGGCACGCAACTCGTCCGCCGTGTAACTGCGCCTGATGGAGGTGAGCCCGTCGCGGCGAATGAACGACCCCGGGAAGAACGGCAGCGTCCCGGCGGCGAACAGGGCGTAGGCCACGGGGCTCCGGGCAATGTCGCTGTGGATCACCGCCACCGTGGCCAGGGCGGCGGAATCGGCCAGCAACCCGGCAAACTCGGCCGGGGTGAGGTGGTGGAGGATGTGGTTGGAAATGACCAGATCGAACCCGGCACCCTCGGCGACCAGTTCGGCGCTGAAGGCTTTTCTGTAGGCGAGGCGGGGTGCCGGTGGCTGGGACTGGGCAAACGCAAAGGCCCTGTCATCCGGATCAATGGCAGTAATTTCCAGCCACAAACCGTCCGCCGCAGCCCAGCGGGCCAGGCTGCGGGCCACGTCGCCGCCGCCGCAGCCAATGTCAAGCAAAGTTGTCCTGGCGGCGGCGGAGAGTAGCGGCCGGATGCGGTGCCGGTAGTTGCTGCGCCAGCCAGACACCACAGCGTTGATCAGCGGAAATTGGGCATAGGTCCGTTGCAGCGTGGCAGGATCGCACTCCGGCCTGTCCATTTCCTCCACGGCCTGCAGATCACGGGTGCGCAGGAACCGGCCGGGACTAGACCCTGACAGCGTGGTCAAACTGGTTCCCTGTGTCCTGGCCGGACAGGCTGGGCAGTTCTGCGACCTTGGTGAAAAGGGACGTTTCCACCGTGAGTCCCGGGCCAAAGGCCATGCCGCAGATGGTTTCGCGTTCCTCCACGGAGGGCTGCTCCAGGATGTGTTTGAGCACGAACAGCACGGTGGCGCTGCTCATGTTGCCGAAGTTGCGCAGGGTTTCCCGGGCGGGGATGAGCTGTTCGTCGCTGAGCTCCAATTTGGCTTGGACCTTGTCCAAAATGCTTCGCCCGCCGGGGTGGATGGCCCAGTGTGCAATGTCGCCATAGGGGAGCCCCGCCAATGCCGGTGCCCGGGCCAATAGCGGCTCCAGGGCGCCCACAATGTGTTCATCGATGATCCGGGGCACATATGTGTCCAGAACCATTTCAAAGCCGTGGTCGCCAATGTTCCAGGCCATGGAGTCTTCCCCCACGGGGGTCAGCACTGTCTCAAAATGGTCCAGTTCCAGGACGGGGCCGGAGTAGGGCAGGTCGCGGGCTGTGATGATGGCGGCCCCGGCCCCGTCGGCAAACAGGGAGGAGCCCATGATGGTGTCGGGATCGTTGGAGGTGCGCACATGCAGCGAACACAGCTCCACGGAAACCACCAGCACCACCGCATCCGGATCCGCCTCACAAAAGGCCTTGGCCGCACGCAGGGCCGGGAACGCAGCGTAGCAGCCCATGAACCCCAGATGGTAGCGCTGCACCGAAGGACTGAGCCCCAGGGCGCGGACAATCTTGTAGTCCGGCCCCGGGTTGAAAAAGCCTGTGCAGGAAACCGTCACAACGTGGGTGATGTCTGCGGCACCCAGTTCGCGGCAGGCCGCAAGTGCCTTGGCCGCGGCCTCAATGAACAAGGCCGTGGCCTCGGCCGCGAACAAGTCGTTGCGCTCTTTGGTGGTGGGGTTCAGCAGCAGTCCGGTTGCGCCGTCGTAAAACATGGGGTCGGGGCCGTGGAAGTCCAGGCTCATTTCGGCAACCGCCGTGTGCCGGGTGTCGATGGCTGCCGAATCAAAGCAGGTGCGCACCAGGCGCTGGCCCAGCCGGGTCAACCCCGGCTGGGCGGCAAACACGTCCCGGGCCTGCTCCTGAATCAAGATGGTGGCTGGAACTGCTGTTTCTAAGGCCCGCAAGGTGACAGTCATAGTCCATTCTTAGGGCCGCCCGCGCCTGTGCACAATGGGGGAGGTACAAAAGATGCAGCTATCTAAGGACTATGACGGCGTGCTGCCTAGATCCATTTGCGGTTCCGGAAGATGCCAAACAGCACCACGCTGACCCCGAACATGGCAATCAGGGCCAGCGGGTAGCCCCACTCCCAGTGCAGTTCTGGCATGGAGTCAAAGTTCATCCCGTACACGGTGCCCACCAGGGTGGGGGCGAACAGGATGGCGGCCCAGGCCGAGATTTTCTTGACTTCCTCGTTCTGGTCATTGCTGGCCTCCGCCAGGTGCTTCATTTCCTCGTTCTGGCGCTGCGCCACCAGCGTGGCGTTCACGGTGAGAATGTCCCGGAGCATGAACCGGAAACCGTCAATCTTGTCGTTGACCTGCTTGACGTGGTCATCCACATCGCGCAGGTACTGCTGCAGGTCCTCATTGATGCCGTACTTGGTGAAGCCGCCGGCCAGGGCCTCAAGAATGCCCACCATGGGCTTGGTGGAGCGCTGAAACTCAATGACCTCGCGGGAAAGCTCATAGATGCGCCGCGACACTTGGGGATCGCCGCTGAAAACTTCCGTTTCAATCTCGTCAATGTCATTCTCAAGACCCGTCACCACGGGGGCGAAACCGTCCACCACGGCGTCCAAAATGGCGTACAGCACCGCTTCCGGGCCCAGCTGCAGCAGTGTTTGGTCCTGCTCCATGCGGCGGCGCACCGTCGCCAGATCGGGGGAGTGGCCGTGGCGGACGGTGATGATGAAGTTGGGGCCAACAAAAATGTGCAGTTCACCAAATTCCACCTCCTCCTGCGATTCCAGGTAGCGGGTGGCGCGCAGCACCGCGAACAGCGTGGTGCCGTAGCGTTCAATCTTGGAGCGCTGGTGGGCCATGACGGCGTCCTCCACAGCCAGCTCGTGCAGATCAAATTCGGCGGCCAGCTCCTGCAGCTCCGCCTCCTCCGGGCGGACCAGCCCAATCCAGGCCATGGACCCGGGGGCCTTGTTCAGTTCCCGGAAGGTGTCAGGGAGGGTGCTGGGGGAGGAAATCCTCTTCCCCTCCAAGTAGATGCCGGCGTCAACCATGCTGTTGTGGCTTTGCGGGCGGACGTGTTCGACGTCGTAGCTCGGCTTCCGCGCCGAGCCCGGGTCGGCAGGGGCGAGGGTATCGCGGGGCTTGAGGGGAACCAGGTTTTGCAGGCGCGTGGCAGTGCGGCGGGTGTTCATGGGGATTCCAAACGGCAGTGAGGGAAGGGGCCAGTCATGCATGGCCAGCCTCCATAGGCCGCCTGATGGAGCGCAAACGCTCCATGGAACAGTTGCGCTGTGCAAATGCCTTAGGCAGGGTAGGAGGGGGCCATGGAATACATACTTGGGGGTTCGGCCATCATGGCACTGACCACCTCTTTCCACGGATTGCGCCCTCCCGGGCGGATGAAACTCTCAAGGCTGAGAATATCAGCAAAGTTGCCGCGCACCCGCCCGAGCATTTTCGCCGCTGCCCAGGGGCAATCGCCTAGTGGGCCAGGCGCCCCGAATAGGTGAAGAGAATGGCAGCCGAGACTTCCTCTACGGGCGTCTCCGGGGTGAACAGCAGCCATTCCAGCCCGCCCATGAGGGTTGCCCCGAAAATGCCGCCAGCCATCAACAAACGGGTGGCCTCCGGGGTGTCCGCCGGAACCAGGGGGGCAAGTGCGGTGCCAATCTCGGAAACACCTTCACGGCGCAGCACGCTGACTGTGTGCTGCCAGACCCTGTCGGTGCGGAAAATTTCCGCGGCCATCAGCTTTGCCAGGGCCCGGTTCTCAGCAATCAAGGTCAGCATCTGCGTGACCATGGCCTCGATGGCGCCAAAGCCACTTGCTTGTTCGCGGGCCGTGCGCAGCGTTGCTGACAGCGAGCTGACGCCCGCCGTCAGCAACTCCTCAAACAGCTTGTCCTTGGAGGAAAAGTTGTAATACACGCTGCCCTTGGCCACCCCCGCCCGTTCGGCCACCTCATCCATGGTGGTGCCGGAAATCCCGTGCAACGCACCTAATTCCAGTGCGGCAGCCAGGATGGCCTGTTTGGTGGCAGAGATGCGGGGCACGGGGTTCCTTAGTATTTTGGGCTGGCAGGGACTTGGCTGAACCGCCAGGCCGGGGTGTTGCCTACATTTCCAGTTCGGGATGCAGGCGTTTGATGGAGAAGACACGCTGGCGGCCGGCACTGAAGGAGCTGACAGCCACCGATCCCAGTGCCAGTGCAGCAAGGAATGCCACCGAGACCCACAACCGGGAGTCTATTCCACCAGTCATCAGCTCCCTAAGTCCACTCACCACATACGTGGCCGGCATGAACGGGTGAAGCGCCTGGAAGAAGCCGGGCGTGGTTTCCACCGGGTAGGTTCCACCGGAGGAGCTCAGCTGGAGCATCAGCAGCACCAGGCTGACCACCCGCCCGGTTGCCGTGCCGAAGATGATGATGAACATTTGCTGCAGGGCAAGGAAAGCCACGGTGGTCAGGTAGATGAACGCAGCCATTGCCACCGGGTAGACCGGTTTCATGTCCAGGCCCCACAGCAGGACGGCCATCATGATCAACACCTGGCCCAGGCCAATGGCCAGGGCAGGCAGCAGGCCCGTCAGGACGCTCCGCAGCCCATTGGCTCCGGCAGCGAGGGCCCTGGTGGGCAGCGCCCGCAGCAACAACCAGGAAATCAAGGCGCCCACAAAGGTGGCCAGTGCAATGAAGAACGGCGCAAAGCCCTCACCGAAACTCTTGGACTCATTGCTCCACTGTGACTTGACGGCCACGGGGGCTGCCAGGACCTGCGACTTCTGCTCCAGCAATTCGGGGGAATCGTTGGGGATGGCCTTGCCGCCGTCGCCCAGTTTTTCAGTGAGCTGCTGGCTGCCGGCGGCGAGTTTCTCTGCACCCGCCGACAGCTCAGTTCCACCCGCAAGCAGTGTCCCGGTGCCTGTTGCCAGCTCCGAGGTGCCGTTGCTCAAGGAGCCTGCCCCGGTGGCCAGCGCCGCTGCGCCGTCCTTGGCGGTGCCGGCACCCGTGGAGAGGGCTGCTGCCCCGCCGGAAACCTTGGCGGCACCGCCGGCCACATCGGCGGAACCCGTTGCCGCGCTCTGGACCCCCTTGGCCAGGGTGGCCGCGCCCGAATTCAGCGTGGTTGCACCCTTGGCGAGCGAGTCTGCACCCGTTGCTGCATCGCTGACACCCGTGGAGAGTTTGGTGACGCCCACAGACACAGCATCGGCGCCAGCGGCCAGCTTGGCAGCGCCCGCGGACAGGGGAGCGGCGCCTTGGGTGGAGAGAGCTTGCGCACCCGCGGCCAACTTGCCGGCTCCCGCCGCAACGGGCGAGGCAGCCTCAGCGTGGAGCTGCTTGAGGCTGTCCACCAGGGCGCTCGCAGGGGTTCCCGGCGGCAGACTTTCGGCACTGGCAATGAGCTTGGCCAGTTGGGCGGAGGTTTGGGCGGCACCGGTGGCCACACTATCGGCGCTCGTGGCCAAGGTAGCGGCTGATCCGGAAAGCTTGGCTGCGCTCGCGGACAGGGTTCCGGCACTGGCTGAGACGGAGGCCGCACCTTGCTCCAACTTCTGTGCGTCGGGGATGGATCCGGTCAAACTGGTGGCCAGTTGGCCGGTTCCTGCGGCAAGGGTGCTGCTGCCGGCTGCCAACTGGGCGGCGCCTGTGTTCAGTTGCCCCAAACCGGTGGCCAGGGAACCGGCACCAGCGGAAAGGCTCGATGCGCCGGTGTTAAGGGTTGCTGCGCCGCCGGCCAGCGTGTCAATGCCGTTGGACAGGGCTAAGGCGCCGTCGGAAAGCTGCAGGGCGCCATTGTTCAGGGTCACCGAGCCGCTGGCCAGTTGCGTCATGCCGACCACCAGCTTGCCGGCGCCGTCCTTGGCCGTGCCGATGCCCTCGGTGACGTCAGCGGAACCGTCGGCCGCGGCACGCAGCCCGGCTCCGGCGTCGTGCAATCCCACCAGCAGGGTGGAGGAGGTCTGCTCGCCCAGCTGTTCGGAAACAGCGTCGCGCACCTGGGCCATGGCCTGCTTGCCCAGGACGCTGGAGAGGAAGTTGTTGGAATCGTTGAATTGCACATCCAGCATGGTCTGGGCTGGCGTGTCGGTCCCCACGGAGACGGCGTTGGCGGAGAAATCGCTGGGGATGGTCAGGGCAAAGTAGTACTTGCCGCTGGCCACGCCCTGTGCGGCGCCGTCGGTGTCCGTCTGCTCCCATTTGAGGTCCATGCCGTCCAGCAGCTTAGTGGTCAGGTCCTGGCCGGCGTTGACGGCTTCTCCGTCATTGCTGGCACCCACATCCTGGTTGACCAGGGCCACGGGAAGCTCATCCATGTGCTTGTCCGGGGCCTGGAACGCCCACAGGTACAGGGCGCCGTAGATCAGCGGGATGAACAGCATCACGGCAACGGCAATCTTGGGCATCTTGCCGCGCTTGAATCGGCTCAGTTCCGTGCCGGAGGATAAAAAGGCAAACATTTAGACGGTCTCCAATTCGTGCTGTGCTGCTGCTGGTTCTTGTTCCGGTTCTTGTTCCGGCTCTTCTTCAGGGGTGCTTTGGTGGGTGCTGATGTCCACCACGGTGGGAGAAATGTCCAGCTGCTCCCAGAGCTGCGCGTCAAGGGACGAGGATGAGACCACCACATCCGTGCCAGCGCCGGCAAGGTGGGCCAGCCGGTCCCAGACGATGGCGCGGGAGCTGGTGTTGCGGATCTGCTCCAGGTCATCCACAAACAGGATTTTGGGCCGGCTCATCATGGCCAGGGCAATGCGGAGCAGGAACGCTTGCGTGTCGCTCAAGTCCCAGATGACTGTGTTGGCGTGAGGGATGGGCTCGCGGCCAAAGGTGGGGGCGCAGATCTTGGCCACGTCCACATCGTTAAGCTTGGGCACCCGTGACCACCAGGGGGAGATCCATGCGAGACGCTCCCGCAGCGCGGCGCCCACCGTGACGGACTCCTCCAGCTCGTCAATGCCGTGGAAACCCGCCACAGAGCTGATCTTTTGGATTGCCCGCAGCTTCTGGGGCAGTTCGTATCCGCCCACCAGAAGGCTGCCTTCTTGGTGCTTCATACGCCCGGCCAGGGTCAACAGCAGCGATGTCCGCCCGCTTCCGGCGTCGCCGCGGAGCACGCAGAGGCCGCCGTCCAGTTCAAAGCTGAGGGGGCCGTAAACAGGGCCGCGGCCTGCTGACAGCGCAAGATTATTGGCATGAATCTGCACAGGGGTTCCTTCGTGTGGGGCAATTTTTGAAGTGTTCCGCCGGGATCGTGCCGATCTCCGGCGGAATTGAATCGTGGGTGATTCTGACGCTGATTTCCGGATTCTGACGCTGAATTCCGGATCCGGGCGGCCGTTGTTGTCGCGGCTCGTCCGGTGTTCGCAATTCTTTGTACTGACCAGTCAGTCTAACAATAGTATGGAGCGGGATGCACCTCCGGCAAGGTGAGCTTGTTCACCAGCCGGTGCGGCGGAATCTACGCGTTCTGCACCGGGCGGAGGCGCCGGGGCCGGGGGTGATATACCCCTCGCCGCAGGGCGGGCGCTTAATTTGCACGGATTTGAGAGAATTGATGGGTGACTGTTACAGATATCCCCACCAGCGACACCAAACTGGACCTCCCGCCCCTGAAACTTGGCAACATCACCGTGAACACCCCGGTAGTGCTTGCCCCCATGGCCGGGATCACCAACACCGCCTTCCGCCGGCTCTGCCGCGAGCACGGAGGTGGCGTTTTCGTCTCCGAAATGGTCACCTCACGTGCCCTGGTGGAGCGCACCCCGGAATCCATGCGTCTGATCAGCCATGACGAGGATGAGGAAATCCGCTCCGTGCAGTTGTACGGTGTGGACCCCGAAACTGTGGGCAAGGCCGTGCGCATGCTGGTCGAGGAAAACCACGCGGATCACATTGACCTGAACTTTGGCTGCCCCGTGGCCAAGGTAACCCGCCGCGGAGGCGGCGCGGCGCTGCCGTGGAAGATCGATCTGTTCACCTCCATTGTGCAGACGGCGGTCCGCGAGGCCTCCAAGGGCGGCATCCCCTTGACCATCAAGATGCGCAAGGGCATCGACGATGACCACCTGACGTACCTGGAAGCTGGCCGCATTGCCCGCGATTCCGGTGTTGCCGCGGTGGCCTTGCACGGCCGCACGGCCAGCCAGTTCTACTCAGGCAAGGCCGACTGGGACGCCATTGCGCGCCTGCGCGAGGCGCTGCCGGATGTTCCCGTCTTGGGCAATGGCGACATTTGGAGCGCCGAAGATGCCATTGCCATGGTCCGCCAGACCGGTGTGGACGGCGTGGTGGTGGGACGCGGCTGCCAGGGCCGCCCCTGGTTGTTTGGCGATCTCATGGCAGCTTTTGAAGGCAGCGACACCCGCCACAAGCCCGGCTTGGCTGAGGTTTCCGCGGCCGTGTACCGTCACGCGGAACTCCTGGTTGACACGTTCGACGACGAAAACAAGGCCCTGCGCGACATCCGCAAGCACATGGCCTGGTATTTCAAGGGCTACGTTGTTGGTGGCGAGCTTCGCGCCCAGTTGTCAGCCGTGCCCACCCTCGAGGTCTTGCGCGGCCTGCTCGATACGCTCGACATGGACTCGCCGTACCCGGGCGTCGACGCCGAGGGCCCCCGCGGCCGCGCTGGCACCCCTAAGCGCACGGCACTGCCCGAGGGCTGGCTCAACGAGCGCACCCTGAGCGGATCGCAAAAGGTGGAGCTCGTGGGCGCAGAACTGGACGTCTCCGGCGGCTGACCACCACGCCGCAAGCCCCACCATCGCTGCGCGCGGGACGAGCCGGCCGCCGGCAGCCCTGTGCACAATGTCCCTGAGTACAGGGGCGTTGGCCCTAAACTGGGGAACATGTCCTCAGATTCGCAGTCAGTGTACTTGCCCCACGATGAGCAACGGTGGGTGCAGGAGGCGCCCAAGACCAGTTTCCGAACTGTGTTTGAGCGGGACAGGGCCCGGGTGCTGCACTCCTCCGCGCTGCGCCGCCTCGGTGCCAAGACGCAGGTGGTTGCCCCGGACACAGATGACTTTGTCCGCACCCGCCTGACCCACAGCCTGGAAGTGGCCCAGATTGGCCGTGAGCTGGGCCGTGTTCTGGGCTGCGACCCGGACGTTGTTGACACCGCCTGCCTGGCGCACGATCTTGGCCACCCGCCCTTCGGCCACAATGGCGAGTCAGTGCTCAATGACCTTTCCCACACCATTGGCGGTTTTGAGGGCAACGCCCAGACGTTGCGGCTGTTGACCCGGCTGGAGTCCAAGGTGCTCACTTCCTCCGGCGGTTCAGCAGGATTGAACCTCAGCAGGGCGTCCCTTGATGCTGCGTCCAAGTACCCGTGGCTTGCTGCGGATGCGCCCTTAATTGACGGCCTGCGGACCAGCAAATTTGGCGCCTACGCCGACGACCTCCCCGTGTTCGCCTGGCTGCGCGACGGTGCGCCCCGGGGCAAGAGCTGCATTGAGGCGCAGGTCATGGACCTCTCCGATGACATCTCCTACTCCGTCCACGACGTGGAGGATGCCATCGTGGCTGGCCATGTGCAGCTCAAATGGCTGGCAAACCAGGATCAGCGCAACCGGGTCCTGGGCTACACGCAGCAGTGGTATCTGCCAACCGTGGACACCGCGGAGATCGATGCCGCCCTGCAAAGGCTTGAGGCCACCGATGTGTGGGTTCGCCACGCCGACGGCAGCCGGGCGTCCATGGCGGCCCTGAAGGACATGACAAGCCAGCTGATTGGCCGCTTCTGCCAGAGCGCGGTGGGCGCCACCCAGGCCATCTACGGGACGCACCGCCTGGCGCGGTACGCCGCCGACGTCGTCGTTCCTCATGAGACAGCCCTGGAAATTGCCGTCATGAAGGGCCTGGCCACCACCTTCGTCATGACCACCGACCACCGTCAGCCCATCTACCAGCGCCAGCAGGATGTGCTCAGCGAGTTGGTGGCGGTGCTCAACGCCACCGGAGATGCCCATTTGGAGACCATGTTCGCTGCCGATTGGCGGGACGCGGACGACGACGACGCCCGGCTGAGGGTTGTCATCGACCAGATCGCGTCTCTGACGGATGTATCGGCACTGGCGCTGCACGAGCGCCTGGTGGGGACCGAACGCACACTGCTGTAGGTACTGCCCCGGGCCGGCGCTCACGTAAACTGGCGGTGTGGCTGGGCTAATTAAACGAGAAGACATTGACGAGGTGCGAACACGCACCGACCTCAAGGAAATTGTTGACGCCTACGTCACCTTAAAATCCGCTGGCATTGGCTCGTACAAGGGACTGTGTCCATTTCACGATGAGCGCAGCCCGTCCTTCCATGTGCGCCCGCAAATGGGGTATTTCCATTGCTTTGGCTGCCAGGAGAGCGGCGATGTGATTTCCTTCATCCAGAAGATGGATCACATTTCCTTTTCCGAAGCCGTGGAGAAATTGGCGGGCCGGATTGGCTACGAGTTGCGCTACGAGGACGGCGGCACGGGTCCGCGCCGTGAGGATGTTGGCAAGCGCCAGCGGCTCCTCGACGCACACAAGATCGCCGGCGAATTCTTCCGTGAACAGTTGCTCACTCCTGCCGCAGCCACAGGCAGGACGTTCCTTTCCGAGCGCGGCTTTGACCGCGAGGCCGCGGACCGGTTTGGCGTGGGTTTTGCCCCGCAAGGCTGGGACGCGCTGCTCAAGCACCTGTCGGCGAAGGGTTTCACCCAGGAGGAACTCAAGCTCACGGGCATGTTCTCCGAGGGTAACCGCGGCATTTACGACCGTTTCCGGGGCCGGCTCATCTGGCCCATCCGCGACATCGCCGGCGACACGGTGGGCTTCGGCGCCCGGAAACTCTTTGACGATGACCAGGGGCCCAAGTACCTCAACACCCCGGAAACCACGCTCTACAAGAAGTCCCAGGTGCTGTACGGGATTGACCTGGCCAAGAAGAGCATTGCCGCCAAGCGCCAGCTGGTGGTGGTGGAGGGCTACACCGACGTCATGGCCTGCCACCTGGCCGGTGTGGACACGGCCGTTGCCACGTGTGGAACGGCGTTTGGCGCCGACCACATCAAGGTGGCCAGGCGCCTGCTTTCCGACGATGGCACGGGCGGGGAGGTGGTGTTCACCTTCGACGGCGACTCCGCCGGCCAAAAAGCTGCCCTGAAAGCTTTCGATGAGGACCAGCGTTTTATTGCCCAAACCTTCGTGGCCGTGGAGCCCTCCGGCGCCGACCCCTGTGAGCTTCGCCAGCGCAAGGGCGACGAGGCTGTGCATGCCTTGATCCGTTCGCGCAGGCCCCTGTTTGAGTTCGCCATCCGCACCACGCTGGCCAAGTTTGATTTGAGCACTGTGGAGGGCCGGGTCAATGGCCTCCGCGCGTCGGCGCCGGTAGTGGCCGATATCCGCGACGGCTCCACCCGCATGGGGTACAGCCAGGAGCTGGCTGGCTGGCTAGGTATGGCCGACCCCAACGAGGTCCTGCGGGCTGTCAAGACGGCTGAGCGACGCGCGCATACCCAGCCGGATGCCAAGGGGCCGTCCCATGCGCCCGGGCAAGCCCACGGCCAAGGGCAGCCAAGCGCGAAGGGGCGTTCCGACGTCGGACGGCAGCACGGCGCCCCGGCCGGGGGGCCCTCCGCGCCTGCCCCCGGGCAGCAGCAGGAAGCTGCGGCCGGCCGGCCTGCCCTGGTGCGCCCGGATCCGCGCGATCCCCAGGGGCGCATGGAGCGGGAGGCTCTGGAGGTAGTCCTGCAGCATCCCGGCTTGCTGACGGCGGGCAACTGGCAGCACTTTGCCGCCACGGAGTTTATGGTGCCCGCCTACAAGGCCCTGCAGCAGGGCATCACCCTGGCGGGGGAGTCCACGGAGGCCTCCTCCCAGTGGCTGGAAGCCGTGCGCGCCAACGTCCCGCCGGAATTGGAGTCCTTGGTGGCCGAATTGGCGTTGAGTCCCTTGCCTGCAACGCGGGAAGATACCTTGATGCGGTATTGCCGCGATATTTTGCGCAGACTCTTTGAACTGCAGATCACCCGGCTCAAGGAGGAGCGTTTGGGTGCCTTGCAACGCATGGATCCGTCCGTTGACCCGGAGAGCTACCAGCTCCTGCAGCGCGAGCTGATGGAGCTGGAGACAGCCCGCAGGCAGCTGCGCGGGGACGGCTGAGGCCCCTCCCAACGCTCGATTTCACATCCTGGCGATGGTTTGTTATTGTTGTTCCTGCGCGATCCTCTGTAGCTCAATTGGCAGAGCATTCGACTGTTAATCGAAGGGTTACTGGTTCAAGTCCAGTCAGAGGAGCCAAAACAAATTCCCCGCACTTATTAAAGTGCGGGGAATTTTGTTTTTCCCAAATACTACGACTTCCGTTGCATGGGCTTTCCGCCGTATATTAGTGCTGACAATCACAGAATTAGTATTTGGGGGAAAAGTGAATAAACGCGCGGCCGCAGTGGTCTTTGTCCTGGGCATGTCCCTGGCCGGGTGGGGGCTGCAGCCTGCGGTTGCATCGGATCCAACCACGCCGCCCACTACTTCGGCGCAGACAATGCCGGCGCAGACCGAGCAGCCGCTTCCGTCAGGCAACCCGCAGGAGCCAGCCCCGGCCGAAGTGCCAGTCCCAACTGTTTCCCAGGTTCCGCCGGCCAGCCCCAAGCAGGCGGTCTTGCCTGTTGGTGTTGAATCGTCTGGGTCCACGATTGAGGTTCGAGGATTGATTCTTGATAAGTGGAAGTCGCTGGGAGGTGCCGAGGGTTTGCTGGGCAACCCGACAGCCGAACGCACTTGTTCAATGGGCCCGTGCCGCCAGGAATTTGTTGGGGGCACCATTTTTGAATCCTACACAGACCGGGCTGTTGTCATCTTCCGGACCATTGGAAATCTTGGCCCGCACTGGTTCGCAGCCGGCGGGCTCAGCTCGGGCATCGGGTACCCGAAGTCCGACGAGATCCATGTGGGTCAAGGATCGACTCAAGAGTTCCTGCATTTGGGCGGCGGTTCGACATTTATGCTGACCTGGCGGGCCAAGTACGGCGTGCTCCGTGTGGATCCGGCCTCCGGTCTGGGCTTCGGATGGTTTCACAGTGGAGGACTCCAAGGGCCCGGCTACCCCACCAGCAATTTGGCTTGTGGATTGCGAGATGGGGGTTGCAGTCAATCGTTTGACGCCGGGCTGATGGTCTCCAGTGATGACACGAGGGGAACCCTAATCACAGGTGGCATCCAGTCCAAATGGGCCAACTTGTCCGCGCAGGACGGCTACTTGGGATACCCAACCTGGAAAGAGGAGTGTTCCGGAGTCGTCGTCACCTGTTTGCAGTCGTTCCAAGGCGGAAATGTTATTTGGTCAGCCGCGGCAGGTTCCGTGGCAGTTCAAGGTGGAATTGGCGCTGTCTTTATGTCGACGGGCAGTGTGAGTGTTCTTGGGTACCCCCTCACGGATGAGGTGTGCCGACTGCGTGATGGTGGCTGCATGCAGAACTTCCGTTTCGGCCGAATCGCGTGGTCTCCCAAGACGGGTGCCCACGCTGTCAAGGGTGCCATCGGAGGCAAATACCAAGCCCTGGGCGCCCAAAATGGCTTCCTGGGCTACCCCACCACGGAAGAAGCCTGCGGAATTCCTGGCGGAGGCTGCAAACAGTCTTTCCAGAGTGGAGACATTGTGTGGTCCCCCAAAACCGGAGCACACACAATGCGTGGAGCCATCCGATCAGCGCACTCAGGCATCATGCCTGGCTGGATTGGTCCGGAAGGGTACCCAACGGGTGAAGAAGTCTGCGGGCTGCCGCGCAAGGGTTGCTACCAGCAATACCAAGGCGGACGCATCTACTGGTCAGCTGCGTCAGGTCCGGCCCAACTGGTCAAGAACGGCATATTGGCGAATTGGACCAAGCTTGGCGGGCCCGCCAAGCTTGGGTATCCCACGTGGAACGAGGTTTGTGCCACGGGCTACTGCCGGCAGCAGTTCCAATTCGGCGTGGTGACGTGGTCGGCCCCGGGCGCAATGCGCTGGTAGCTGGCGTCAACCAGCCAGAAGTTGGGCCCCACTTTTCAGGCATTGGGCACTGAAAAGTGGGGCCCCGGCGCCCGTTTTGTATTTCCAAAAAAGCCCTGCTATTCTATTACCTGCTTCATTCCTCTGTAGCTCAATTGGCAGAGCATTCGACTGTTAATCGAAGGGTTACTGGTTCAAGTCCAGTCAGAGGAGCTTGCAAGAAAATCCCCGCACTCCACGTGAGTGCGGGGATTTTTTCTTGGCCGCCATCCCCAATTGATCTCCCCGCGGCCCTGCCGGCTCGCACCGCCAGCCACCGGGGGTGGGGCCGTTCCTTGACGGCATCATGGTGGGAGCCGGGACCATCCGTGCGGACGATCCGCGCCTGCTGGTCGGCAACCCCCGGCAGGCGTCCGGCTGGTGCAGACCATGCCTATGGGCGAGGCCGTGCTGCGGCGCCACACGCTCTCGCCCAGGGTCAGCGCAGACGCTCCCACCGCCACCCCCGCCCCACCCCACACGCTCTCGCAGCAATGGCGAGTTTTTCGCGAACGCTATCGTGGCAATGGCTGGATTTTCCGGGACCTTATCGCACTGTGGCGCTAGATCTTGGGTACCGTGCGGGGCCGCACAATGAGCCACAGGGCGGCCATGGCGAGCAAACTGCAGATGCCCATGATGGCGGCCATGCTCGTTGCCGCCACACCCACCAGGCCCACCACGGGTGTGATGAGCCCAGCGAAGCCAAAGGTTGCCGCGCCCAGCAGGGATGCTGCCGTGCCGGCCTGCCTGCCGTTGCGGGCCAGGCCCATGACTTGGACGGAGGGGAACATGAAGCCGGTGGCGCAGATGAAGAACCAGAGTGGCACCATGACGCCCCACAGGCCCAGGCCAAGCTGGTCGCAAATGACTATGGCGGCGGCGGAAGCCACCTGGGCAACGGTTGCCCCGGCAATGACCCACTGTGGCCCCGTGTGGCGCATGATCCGTGCAGCTATTTGCACCCCAGAGACCACACCCAGCGAGTTGACGGCGAACAAGTAGCCGTATTGCTGGGGTGTGAATCCATACGTATTTTGGAACAGGAAGGTGGAGGCCGAGAGGTAGGTGAACAAGGCAGCAAAGTTCAGCCCACCCACAAAAAGGGTGCCAACAAATATCCTGTCGCTGAACACGGCCTTGTACCTGCTGGCGACACTCACGCCGTCGGAATGGCGCTTTTCAGGCGGCAGGGTCTCAATGATGAACACGAACGCGGCAATGACCACCAAGGTGCCGTAGCCGGCCAGGAACCAGAAAATGCCCGGCCAGTCCATGACACCCAGCAACTGGGACCCGATGACGGGGGCCAGAATGGGTGCCATGCCGTTCACGAGCGACATGCGCGAGAGCATGCGGACCAGTTGGTAGCCGCCGAAGAGGTCACGGATCATGGCCATCGCCACCACACCGCCACCTGCCGCGCCAATGCCCTGCAGCACGCGGAACACGCCGAGCATGGTGATATCCGTGGACATGGCCGCACCAACCGAGGCACCCACATGCAGGGCCGTGGCCAGGATCAGCGGCATCCGCCGGCCAAACTTGTCGCTGAACGGGCCCACCACCAGCTGCCCGGCGGCGAAACCAATGGTTGTGGCGGTCAGCGTCAGCTGCACGGCTGCGGCACTGACGCCCAGTTCATGCCCAATAATGGGGAACGCCGGCAGGTAGAGGTCAATCGTGAAGGGGCCCAGCGCCGTTAGTAGCCCCAAGACGAGAACGTAGACCAGTTTCTGTCGGCGGGACAGGGCATCGCCGGGGTGGGCTGTGATGGTCAAGGCTGGAGTCCTTATGTTTCTTGGGTGTGCGCTCGAATGTGGGCAACTCCAGATCCGGATAGCCCACTGACTCATGCTAGTGCTTTTGACACCTAGGGAATACGGGGGCCGTTGTTGACTTCGCGGCCCGCCCAAGACACGCCGCAGCCGTGTTCTTCGCCATGGTGCGTGCGGCCTTGTCTGGCCAAGGGACCACCGGGTGCTGGATGGATGGTAATTTTGACTTTACGAGTAGTGCCACCTTGCGGGGGCAGTACAAAGACTTCGGGTTTGCGCCGACTTTCCATGGGCAGCAAAAACTCTCATTACGGAGGCGGTTTCAGTGACGGATGTGCAAAAGGACGTGCATATCACGGCGGATGAAAGCCCAAAGGCGCCAGAATCTTCCTTGATTGAAGCGGTCAAGACTGCGTCGAGGCTGGTGCCCCGGCAGATCAACGACGAAATTGCGTTGGCCAAGCTGGAACTGGAACACAAGAAGGCCCGCGTGGGCGGTGTGGCGATTGCCGCCGGACTAGCCCTGGTCTTCACGGCCCTTCTCGTCATTGCCTTGGTGGTGGCCGCCATTGCCGGTCTGGCCACCGTCATGCCGCTCTGGCTTTCGGCACTTCTTGTCAGCGCGGCGTTCCTGCTCATTATTGGCATCAGCGGTTTGATTGGCTACCGCAAGTTCAAGTCCCTGCTGCCCTTGCTGCCGGAACAGGCATGGCGTGGAATCCGCCACGATCTGGGCATTGCCAAGGAAGGCCGCGACTTTGACCCGGCAACACTTGATCCGGTCCCACTGAGCAAGGAAGAAAAGAAGGCCCGCAAGGCTGAGGCCGAAGAAGCTGCGGCGAAGGCCAAGGCCGAACGGGCAGCCAAGGAAGCCGAACACGGTCCCAAGGCCAACGAAAACGAGCTCATTGAACGCACCACGGCCCGGCGCGCCCACCTGTTGACGCTGCGTGAGGAACTGGTGAACCAGGCAGATGTGAAGAAACAGGCCAGCTACTTGATCGGCACTGCCAAGGGCCGGGCCAAGGACGTCATGAACCTGGCAGCGTCCGGAGCTGCGGAACAGGCCGGGCACGCTGCGGAAACCATCAAGGAACGATGGAAACCACTCGCTGTTCTGGCCGTGTCTGCCGGGGCTTGCGCCTTGTTGCTGCGAAAGTTGTTGAAGAAGTAGTTTCGCCACACAATGTTCACATCCACACGCGGTGCCGGTTGCGCGGCCCGAGCCACATTTCACCAGGGGAGGTGACCTGCGATGTCCACAAGTTCCAACCCCAAGGCAGGGAACGCCAACGCCATCGTCACCATCCCCAATGTCATCACGGTGGTCAGGTTCCTGGGGACACCACTGTTTGTGTGGCTGGTCCTCGCCCGGCACGAGTACGGCTGGGGCGTTTTTGTCCTTGCCCTCATGGGTTGCACCGACTGGATTGACGGCTTCGTTGCCCGGAAGCTCAACCAGACCACACAGCTTGGCCGCATCTTGGACCCCCTGGCCGACCGGGTGGCTCTGGTGGCTGTCAGTATCACCTTGGTGGTGGCCCACATCCTGCCCCTGTGGCTGCTGCTGTTGTTGGTGATTCCCGACGTCGTACTGCTGAGCGTTACGCTGTACTGTTTCCGTGGAGATGCTGATCTGAAGGTCACCATGTTGGGAAAGACACGCACGGCGGCGCTGATGATTGGCACCCCCCTGCTCTTGCTGGCCAAGGCCCTGGAATCTGACTTCACGTTCATTCTCGCCTGGGTGTTCCTTGGCGCCGGCATGGTCATGCACGTTATTGCCTTCAGCCAGTACATGGTGGCGGTCCTGGCCAAACACCGTGAGCTTCACAAACCAGTTCAGGGCCGCCCATGATATGGCTTGCCGTGGTGTGCGCGGTGGCCGGGGCATTTTTCCTCGCTTTTGGTGCGCAACGCCAAGGCAGCGCCGTGCAAAACAACACGGGCGGACTTGCCTTGGGCGGCGCGGGCTTCCTGCGCCTCCTGAGAAACCCGCGATGGGTGTTCGGTCTGGTGCTGCTCGGGGCTGGCATGGCCTTGAACGTTGTGGCCCTTACCCTGGGGACGCTGACGGTGGTGCAGCCCATTGGTGCCATTGCGCTGGTGATCACCACTATTGTGAACTCGCGGGACCAGGGAATCAGGCTCAACAGGGCCACGGTTGTGGCCATCACCTGCTGTGTGGGCGGCAGCGCCTTGTTTGTCCTGATGGCTGTGAACGTGGTGGCGGAGAACACGCACGTCAACCCTGCCGAGGAGCTCACAGTGGTGTTGTTGCTGGCAGCTGTCATCATACTTTTTGGCGGGGCACTGGTGCTGTTCAAACACCGCCTGAAGGCGTTCTTCTACATCCTGGGATCCGGGGTGCTGTTTGGCTTTGTCGCCGTGCTGACCCGCATCATTTCCAAGCAGATATTTGACCCGAACGGCCTGTTCCTGCTGAACGTGCAGTGGTACTCGGTGATTGCCATTGCGGCCGCCGGCGGCCTGGGGAGCTGGTTTGTGCAAAGCGCCTATGCCAGCGGACCGCCGGATTTGGTGATTGCCGGGTTGACAGTGATTGACCCCATTGTGGGCATCGCCATTGGCATCACCATTTTAGGTGAGCTTCGTGACGATGTGCCGCCCGTGGTGGCAATTGCCATGGCGGGGGCGGCGATACTTGCTATCGTGGGGGTGATCGCGTTGTCCCGGCACCACCCTGACGTGGTGAAGCAGCGTGCAGCTGCAAAGAAGGAACAACGTAAGTAACGAGTCAGCCTCCGGGCTATCTAAGAATCCATCAGGAGTTTTATCCGTGACATCCACCCCGAGTGAAAGCTCGCTAAAACCGCTGACCATTTTGATCGCTGCAGATACATACCCTCCGCATATCAATGGCGCAGCGCAGTTTGGATTCCGGTTGGCCACGGGCATGAGCGCCCGGGGACACGAAGTACACGTGATGGCCGGCCGCCCTGATGGTGGCCCCATGTTTTCTGAGAAGCGGCCCGAGGCCACTGTGCACCGTTTGCGCTCACGGCCCGTTCCCACCCACGAATATTTCAGGGTGTGCCTGCCGTGGGAAATCAAGAAGGACATTGCGGCGCTCTTTGATGTGATTCAACCTGATGTGGTTCATGTGCAAAGCCACTACATGATCGGCGAGCACGTGATCTACGAGGCGCAGCGCCGCGGCATCCGTATTGTGGCCACCAACCACTTCATGCCCGAGAATCTGAACCCCTTCCTGCCGTTCCCCCAGTGGTTCAAGAACATTGTGGGCCGTGTTTCATGGCGCGACATGGGCAAGGTCATGAGCAAGGCCGACGTTGTTACCACCCCCACACCCTTGGCCGCCAAGGCCATGCACCAGCACGCGTTCCTGCGCAAGGTTCTGCCGCTGTCCAACGGCATTGAGGTGGGCAACTACGAGCTTGCCGAGGGCGAAGCGAAGCCTTCGAACCCGTACCCCACAGTTGCCTTCGTGGGTCGCCTTGCGGAGGAAAAGCATATTGACGTTCTCATTGACGCGATCGCCAAGGCGCCTGCCGAACTCGAACTGCACCTGGTGGTGGTTGGTGGCGGCGAAGTCAAGAACGCGTTGCGGGCGCAGGCCGAGAAGTTGGGGCTCACCCCGCGGGTTACATTCACCGGCTTGATCAGTGATGAGGAATTGCGTGAGGTCTACCTCAAGGCCGATTTGTTCGTCATGCCTGGCACGGCAGAACTGCAGTCCCTGGTGACCCTGGAAGCCATGAGCGCCTCAACACCTGTGGTGTTGGCCAACGCCATGGCACTGCCGCACCTGGTTGAGGACGGTGTCAATGGATACCTGTTTAAGCCCAACGACAGTGACGACCTGGCCGAGAAGATCACCACGATCATGCGGCTGGCTCCCGAGGACCGGGAAGCCATGGGTGCCGCCAGCCACGACAAGGTGGCACGTCACGGGCTGAAAAAGACCCTTGACACCTTCGAAGATATTTATCGTGGCGGAAGCTACGAGGATCACGCGGTTTAGTCCAATACCCACTAGTATTGTGAGAGTGCTTTTCCTTAGGTTTGCAGTTACCGAAGGAGGGGCACCTTGCATGGGGCCATAGCTCAGCTGGTTAGAGCGCGGGACTCATAATCCTAAGGTCCTCGGTTCAAGTCCGAGTGGCCCTACCTGCAATACCCCCGGAATCGCCACGATTCCGGGGGTATTTTGCTTTAAGGCCATGCTCGACGGCGGTCACTGGCGGTCGGTTTGGTGGTCGCTTTGGTGGGAGTTGGCGCACGCCCGTCTCGACGAATGAAGGGGGGCGGGAGCGGCTACTTTGATGCCAACCGGCTACGTGGCCGCTGCCCGGCCATCGTGGGGAATGTTGCCCAGGTCACGTGAATGCGGTATGTTACTCACCAGTAACAAGTTTGGTGCTGGGCTGAACCGTTGACTAATCAAAGATGAGAACAAGCAAAGGATTACTTGTGTCCAAGGCAGCTGTTGACCTGAACAACCTTCCCTACGCCGATGGGGACTTCTATGGATTCGAGCAGATGCTCTCCGCGAAGGAACGGGAACGCCTCCAGGACCTCCGCGACTTCCTAGACAAGGAAGTAAAGCCCATCGCCACGGATTGCTGGAACCGTGGCGAATTCCCCATGGAGCTCATCCCCAAGCTGGCCGAGCTGGACATCATGAGCCCGGTGCACCGCCAGGGATATTCAAGCCTGTTTGCCGGCCTAAGCCATGCTGAATTCACCCGGGCGGATGCCTCGATTGCAACGTTTATGGGCGTCCACGACGGACTCTTCACCGGATCCATCGAAGCGCTGGCATCGGAAGAACAAAAGGCCGCCTGGCTCCCGGACATTTACGCCATGAAGAAGATCGGCGCCTTTGGCCTGACCGAACCCTTGGGCGGCTCGGATGTTGCTGGTGGCACCCGCACCACGGCTGTGCGCGACGGTGACAACTGGATCCTGAACGGCGCCAAGCGCTGGATTGGCAACGCCACTTTTTCTGACTGGGTTGTCATCTACGCCCGCGATACGGCGGACAATCAGGTCAAGGCATTCATGGTTGACACCACGCTGCCCGGCTACAGCGCCACCAAGATTGAGAACAAGACGGCCCTGCGCACGGTTCAAAACGCCGACATCACCTTGGAAAACGTGGTGGTTCCGCACGATTTCAAACTTGCCGGTGGCAACAGCTTCCGCGACACCAACAAAGTTCTCAAGGTAACCCGCCTTGCCGTGGCATGGCAGGCAGTTGGCCAGCAGATGGCGGCATTTGACGTTGCCCGCCGTTATGCCGTTGAGCGCCAACAGTTTGGCCGCCCCATCGCCTCCTTCCAGATGGTCCAGGATCAGCTCGTGAAGATGCTGGGCAACACGGTAGCCTCCACTGGCATGATGGTCCGCTTGTCCCAACTCGAGGACCTGGGCCAGGCCAAGGACGAGCAATCAGCGCTTGCCAAGGCCTTTACCACTGCGCGCATGCGTGAAACGGTGGCCATGGGCCGGAGCCTCTTCGGCGGCAATGGCATCGTCACCGACTACGAGATGGCCAAAATCTTCGCCGACGCCGAGGCCATCTACTCCTACGAGGGCACCTACGAGATCAACACCTTGGTCACGGGCCGCGCCATCACGGGCATCTCCGCGATCGTCTGATCCCCGTCCCTCCTAAAACTGGCCCGCAGAAAACGCCGAAAATGGGGTGAAAACCCTCAATTTTCGCCGTTTTCTGCGGGCCAGTTGCATAAAGTCAGCTGATCAGGGGGAGCAGTACCGACGGGCGCAGGTCATAGATGAACTGCAGGGGATCGAGGTACTCCTCACCGCGCCGCACGCCCCAGTGGAGGCAGCTGTTTCCGGGAGGCGGTGCGCCATCGCAGTGCGTTGGCCCCTTGAGAATGCCCAGTGGTTGGCCTCGGGCCACGGCATCGCCAGTCTTCAGGGGCGAGGCCACGGGTTCAAAACTGAGCCGCAAGCCATTGTCTGTGGCGATGGTCAGCACTGCCCTGTTGACGACGACGCCGGAGAAGGTCACCACCCCGGCGGCGGGCGCCAGCACGGTGGAGCCTTGAGGGGCCAGCAAGTCAACGCCCCGATGGCCGCTGAGCCAGGGCTTGTTGGGCGGATCAAAGCCATGCACCAGCTGGGGTGTTCCCGCCACTGGCCAGCCCCAGGCGAGTGAGGCTGGTAGCGGAGTGGCCGCCGTCGTGCGTGACAATGACAGCAGCGGGGCGGCCATGCTGGAACCCGGCAGCAGCACGGGAAGGGCAAGAAGGAGTGCCCCCACCATCGCCGTCCTGCCACGTCTAATAATGTTGCCCATCTCTCAAGAGTGAACCCTGAAACCCGCCCATGGGCGGATGGGCTGGGAATTGTGGACAAGACAGGCTCCAGAGGGGGCTCGGGAGGACTGAAAATGGTCAGTCAAGGTTACGGCGCTGTAGTAACATTGAAGGAGCAGTGTGCTGTTTGTGCACTGACTACGCGCACCTCTTCCTGACGAGGCATGCCACGAGTGATCGTGGGTCCTGCTGACGGATTGTGGCCATACGGTCCGCCTCACGGCGGTTTATGGCGTACACAATGGGTGCTAGGAGCAGCGTCCAGACGGGTTTCCCCGTCCGGGCCAGCAAGCTAAACAACCGTAAAATTAACAAGAAGGAGCGCCGGCATGCCCGTCGTAACTATGCGCCAGCTGCTTGACAGCGGCGTCCACTTTGGACACCAGACCCGTCGTTGGAACCCGAAGATGAAGCGATTCATCCTCACGGAGCGCAACGGCATCTACATCATCGACCTGCAGCAGTCACTGTCTTTCATTGACCGCGCCTACGAGTTCGTAAAGTCCACCGTTGCACACGGCGGCACCGTACTCTTCGTTGGTACCAAGAAGCAGGCTCAGGAAGCAATCGCCGAGCAGGCCACCCGTGTTGGCATGCCTTACGTGAACCAGCGCTGGTTGGGCGGTATGCTCACCAACTTCCAGACGGTTTCCAAGCGTATCTCCCGCATGAAGGAACTCGAAGAGATCAACTTCGAGGACGTTGCCTCCTCCGGCCACACCAAGAAGGAGCTCCTGCTCCTCAAGCGTGAACTGACCAAGCTGCAGACCAACCTCGGTGGTATCCGCAACCTGACCAAGGCACCCTCAGTGCTCTGGATCGTTGACACCCCGAAGGAACACCTCGCCATCGACGAGGCTCACAAGCTCAAGATCCCCGTTGTAGCCATCCTGGACTCCAACTGCAACCCCGACGAAGTTGATTTCCCGATCCCGGGCAACGACGACGCCATCCGCTCCGTTGCACTGTTGACCCGCGTTATCGCTGATGCTGTTGCAGAAGGCCTGATCGCCCGCAACAACAAGGCAACCGGCAACGAAGAAGCACCGGCCGAGCCCTTGGCTGAGTGGGAGCGCGAGCTCCTCGAAGGCGACAAGGCTGCTGAAGCTGCTGTTGAGGCTCCGGCCGAAGCTGCTGTTGAAGCCGTAGTTGAGGCTCCGGCTGAAGCTGCTGCCGAAGCTGCAACCGAGAAGTAAAAAACTTTTCCTCGCGGACCTAGCTGTTCGGGGCAACCCCAATAGCTCCGCCACCTAGGAACCAGATGCTGGCAGGATCGCACCGCTCACAAGGCAAAGCGGTCCTGCCAGAACTGGCCTAGTACTGATTTATTTACTTAAACATCTACACTGAGGGGTTCATATGGCGAACTACACCGCCGCTGATATTAAGGCTCTGCGCGAGCGCACTGGCGCTGGCATGATGGACGTCAAGAAGGCTCTCGACGAGGCCAACGGCGACGCCGAGAAGGCCATGGAGCTCATCCGCATCAAGGGCCTCAAGGGCGCCACCAAGCGCGAAGGCCGCTCAACTGCAGAAGGCCTCGTTGCCGCTGCTGTTGACGGTGGCGTTGGTGTCATGGTTGAAGTCAACTGCGAAACTGACTTCGTTGCCAAGGCTGCTCCCTTCATCGAATTCTCCAACAAGGTTCTCGCAACCGCGCTGTCCTCCGGTGCAGCCGATGTTGAGACCCTGCTGGCTGTTGACGTTGACGGCAAGCCCATGTCCGAGGTTGTCATCGAAGCCGGTGCACTCTTGGGCGAAAAGGTTGCCATCCGCCGCATTGCACGCATCGAGGGTGCAACTGTTGACGCTTACCTGCACAAGACTTCCAAGGACCTCCCGGCCCAGGTTGGCGTGCTGTTCGCAATCGACGGCGACAACCAGGAAGTTGCTCACGACGTAGCCGTGCACATTGCCGCCATGTCCCCGACGTTTGTCTCCCGCGACGAAGTTGCTGCAGAGACCGTCGAGAACGAGCGCCGCATCGCTGGCGAAACCGCAAAGGCCGAAGGCAAGCCCGAAGCAGCCATGACCAAGATCGTTGAAGGCCGTTTGACTGGCTTCTTCAAGGAACTCGTTCTGGTTGACCAGGCTTTCGCCAAGGATGCCAAGAAGAGCGTTGGCGTTGTTCTGGAAGAAGCAGGCGTCAAGCCTGTTGCTTTCGCACGTTTCCGCGTCGGAGCATAAGACACTTTTGTCGTATAGCTAGATGTGACGAAGAAGGGGTGACCGCAATCTGCGGTTGCCCCTTCTTCGCATGTAACGTCAGATAAGATTTTAGACGCAGCTCTTCGCTGGGCCCCGCGTCCAGAGCTGGGCCCCGCGTCCAGACCCAGTTTCAGCTGCTCAGTACCGGCACCCACGGAAGGCACCATGACCACGAATATTTCCCAGACCGCGCCAAGCGGCACAGCACCCGCAACGGGTGCGGCCAAGCGCCGTCGTGTGTTGTTGAAGCTCTCGGGCGAGGTCTTTGGCGCCGGCAAGTTGGGTGTCGATCCGGACACCATCCGCGGCATCGCGCAGCAGATCGCCAGCACCGTTGACACCGTGGAGGTGGCCATCGTTGTGGGCGGCGGTAACTTCTTCCGCGGCGCCGAATTGTCCGCCTCGGGCATGGACCGCTCGCGCGCGGACTACATGGGCATGCTGGGAACTGTCATGAACTGCCTCGCGTTGCAGGATTTCCTGGAACAAGCCGGCGTTGACACCCGTGTGCAAAGCGCCATCACCATGGGACAGGTTGCCGAAGCCTACATTCCCCGGCGCGCCATCCGCCATCTCGAGAAGAGCCGCGTGGTCATCTTCGGTGCCGGCGCGGGCCTGCCCTACTTCTCCACCGACACCGTGGCCGCCCAGCGTGCCCTGGAAGTCCACGCCGATGTGGTGCTCATGGCTAAGAACGGTGTTGACGGTGTCTACACGGCGGACCCCAAAAAGGACCCCACAGCCGTCAAGTTGGACCACCTCAGCTATGACGAGGCCATGGCTCGTGACATCCGTGTCATGGACCAGACCGCCTTCAGCCTGTGCAAGGACAACAACGTGACCATGCTGGTCTTCGGCATGGAAGGCGAGGGCAATGTGGCCCGCGCAATCCTCGGCGAAGAACTGGGCACCCTGGTCACCCCGTAACAGCACAAATAGGCCGTGTGGGTGGGCGCAGCTAATCTGTTGCTCACGGTAGGATGGTCTCAGAATTGCCGTGCGCAAATGCCGCGGAAGATTTATGTAGTCATTTAATGAGGGAGAGACGCGTGATCGAAGATACTTTGCTCGAGGCCGAAGAAAAGATGGACAAGGCCATAGAGGTAGCCAAAGAGGAATTCTCCGCTGTGCGCACAGGCCGTGCCAACCCCGCCATGTTCCACAAGGTCATGGTGGATTACTATGGTTCACCCACGCCGTTGCAGCAGCTGGCAGCCTTTGCCGTGCCGGAAGCGCGCACGCTGCTCATCACACCATTCGACAAGACCTCCATGCACGACATTGAGCGTGCACTGAGCTCCTCCGAGGTGGGTGCCAACCCGTCCAACGACGGCAACGTGATCCGTATTATGATGCCGGAACTGACGGCCGAGCGACGCAAGGAATACGTCAAAATTGTCCGCACCAAGGGTGAAGACGCCAAGATTTCCGTGCGCAACATCCGCCGCAAGGCCAAGGAGCAGCTGGACAAGCTGGTCAAGGATGGCGACGCCGGTGAAGATGAGGGATCGCGGGCCGAGAAGGAACTGGACGCCATGACCAAGTCCCACACTGAGAACATCGATGAGCTGCTCAAACGCAAGGAAGTCGAGCTTCTCGAGGTCTAATGACTGACCCCAATCGTGCGCAGGCCGGAGCCGATAAGGAGCCGGCCGCGTCAAATCCAGAGGTCGAACTCCCTGGCCAGCCGAACGACTACCAATTTCCCACGCGGAAGGCGCGTCGTCACGCTGAGCTGACGGGCATGATTCCCATCATCGTGCCCAAAAATGCTGTGCCCCACGATTCCGTGTCGCAGGCTCCAGCAGAGGCCGGCCAGGAGGATGGGAAGCACGACGGCGGCCCGGGCCCCAGCTCAGCACCCACCGACACCCCGGTTGCCGAGCTCCCCGCTGCCGCAGCTGACGCTGTGGCGGAGCGGACCGCGACCGCGGCGCCCGTCTCAGCCGGTTCAACGCCAGCGGCAACTGCCGTGCCCACGCACCCCGGCTATGAGTCGGAAGATGACCGTGACGCTGGCGAGCAGGCTGACAGCGATGAACTTCCAGGGGTGGGGCCCCGCCCGGTCTCAGCTTTGGCGGTGACAGGTCTTCCTGTTGTGCCGCTTCAACGCGAGCCTCTTGCTGCCATGCCAGCTGAAGCCACGGCGGCCAAGGCTCCCCGAACACCCAAGGCGGGCAGGGATCTGCCTGCTGCGATCACCGTCGGTGTGTCATTGCTGCTGGTGGTCATTGGCTCCCTGCTGTTCTACCCGCTGGCGTTTGTTGTGGTTGCCACGGCGTTCGCCTGCGTGGGTGTGTGGGAAGTGAGCCGTGCGGTGGCGGGCAAGGGCATCAAAGCCCCCATGACACCTGTCATGATCGGTGCCTTGGCCATGCCCGCCTCCGCATACTTTGCCGGATCCGAGGGTTTGCTGTTCGCGCTGGTGGCAAGTGCCGGTGCCACCGTCTTGTGGCGTTCACTGGATCCTGAACCGGGTGCCGTGAAGAGCATTCTGGCCGGTGTGTTCGCCTTGATGTGGATCCCGTTCCTGCTGAGCTTTGTTTTCCTGATGGTGCGCGGCGAAAGTGGTCCCACCCTGGGACTCACCACCGATTTGTCCGCCATCAACCCCGGCGTTTTGCAGGTGCTCATCATGCTGCTGCTGGTGGTTGCCAACGACACCTTTGGGTACCTGGTGGGAGTCCTTTTCGGCAAGCACCCCATGGCGCCGAAAATTAGCCCCAAAAAGTCTTGGGAAGGCTTTGCCGGTTCCCTTGGCGGGGCAACCCTGGTAGCCATCCCCGCCACAGTATTCTTGCTTGACCAGCATTGGTGGGTGGGTTTCGCCCTGGCCATTGGAATGGTCTTTGCCGGAACGGGTGGAGACTTTGCCGAGTCCATGGTGAAACGTGAACTGGGCATCAAGGATATGAGTAATTTGTTGCCTGGCCATGGGGGTGTCATGGATAGATTGGATTCAATCTTGTTCGCAGCCCCTGTTGCCTACGCCACCTTTAGTGTTTTAGGCCAGTTCTAGAAAACCGAATTCATAGGGTTTGCGCCGATTGGTGCAGGCCGTAGAGAAATGTTCAAGGAATGACTGTGACAGTGGATGAGAAAACCCGGACCAATTCCAGATTTAGATTGGTGGGTCCCAAGGAAATCGGTTATAACGTCAAACAGGTAGACGTGTTTTTGGAGCGCGCCCGGGCATATTTTCTGAATACGGATACGCACGGCAAAGCCATCACCAGCCTCGATGTCCGCACAGCAAGCTTCGATCCTGCGCGTGGGGGCTACAGCGCCCAAGCCGTGGATGCCGCCATGGACAGGATTGAAGATGAGTTTGTGCTGCGCGAAAAGGAATTGTTGATTGCCGCGGAGGGCGAAAAAGCCTGGATGATGAAGATCGGCAAGACCGCTTCGGTGCTGCGCGCCCGCCTGCACCGCCCCGACGGTGAGCGGTTCCGCCGCCCGTCCAAGAAAAGCGCGCAAAGCTACAACATGAACGACGTGGACGTGCTGTGCCGGGAACTGCTTGTCTACATTGAGGACAATGGCGAACTCAGCGTGGACGTGGTGCGCCGGGCTGTCTTTGCCCCCGAAAAAGGCAGCGACGGCTACGAGGAAAGCCAGGTGGATGCGTTCCTGGACCGCGTGGTGGAGCTCATGGCATCGATCGACCCGCTGCCCCCCAAATAGCCCTTCCCTGCAACTGGTGGGGGAGTTAGCCGGCTGAGCTGCGCGGATTCTCCACATCAAGGGGCCGCTCCGGCACATGGAGTTTGCTCATGAAGCGTGAAACCGTTGAGCTGCGCCGGTGCCGGGTGGCCCGTGAGACAACCACCATGACCAGAAATGCCGCGGGCACTGTCCATGCCGCGGGCTGGATAAGGACGCTGCGCCACGGTGCGTCGGCAGGCAGCTGGGCGCCCACCACCATGGCGGCTGCGCACAGCACGCCACCGGTAATCATGCCGGCAACGGCCCCGGCGTCCGTGAGGCCGCGCCACCAAATGCCCAGCAGCAGCAAAGGGCAAATGGTTGAGGCTGTAAAAGCGAACACCAGGCCCACGCTGCCGGCCAGCGCCAACGAATCAGTCACCATGGCTACGGCAAAAGGTACGACGGCGGCAAAAATTGCCGCGATCCTGAATCCCCGCACGCTTCCGCCCAGGAAGTCCTGGCTGATGACGCCTGCCAGCGAAACCACCAGCCCGGAGGTGGTGGAGAGGAACGCAGCAAAGGCGCCGGAGACCACCAGTGCCGTCAGCAGATCACCTCCCATGCCGCCAATCAACGTCCCCGGCAGGAGCAGCACTGTGGCGTCGGGCGAGCCGGTGGCGGCCAGGCCGGGAAGGAAGACCCTGCCCAGAACGCCGTAGATGGTGGGGAAGAAGTAGAAAATGGAGAGCAGCCCCAAAACGATCAGCGTGGTGCGGCGGGCGGCTGCGCCGTCGGGATTTGTATAGAAACGCACCAACACATGTGGCAGGCCGAGGGTGCCAAAGAGCAGGGCGACCATGAGGGAAACCGTTCCGTAGGCCGAGCCTGCGTTGAGCGGGTTCGACGGCGGGAAAAGTTCCGTTCCCGGGGGAATGGCCGGTCCGGATTGCTGACCGGTGACTCCTGAAAGCATCAGCAGGATGAAGATTGCAGGCACCGCCAAGGCCGTGAGTTTGAGCCAGTACTGGAAGGCTTGCACAAACGTCATGGAGCGCATGCCGCCGGTGGCAACTGTCAGGCACACCACGGCGACCACGGCGCCGGCGCCCACCCAGGACGGCAATCCGGTGGTGGTGCGAATGGTTAGCGCGGCGCCGTGCAGTTGTGGCACTATGTAGAACCAGCCCACGGCCACCACCAGGAGGCTGGTGACATGGCGGGCAGTGGTGGATTCCAGCCTAGCCTGGGCAAAATCTGGGATGGTGTAAGCGCCGGAGCGGCGCAGGGGGGGCAGCCACGAAGAACAACAGCATCAGGTACCCGGCAGTGTAGCCAATCGGAAACCAGAGGGCATCCAGCCCGGAGATGACAATGAGCCCGGCTATTCCCAAGAAGCTTGCGGCGGAGAGATACTCCCCGCCAATCGCCGAGGCGTTCCACCAGGGGCGCACCGTGCGGGAGGCAACATAGAAGTCGCTGGTGGTTCTAGATACGCGCAGGCCGTAGAACCCAATCAGGGCGGTACTGAGCGAAACGAGGATGAGAGCCGAATAGCCTATGGCTGGATTCACTTCTCATCCACCAGATCGCGGTACTGGTCCTCATTCTTGGTGGCGGCGCGAATGTAGAGCCACGCACATATCCCCATCAGTGGGTAGACGCCCACGGCCAGGATGAGCCAGGGCACCGGGACTCCCACAACGCGCCAGTCGGTGAATGTTGGCAGCCAGAGCACCAATGCCCAGCAGAGCAGGAGGGCTGCCATGAAACCGGCCGCAACCACCAGGGCTAGGCGCAACTGCGACCGGATCAAGGAGCGCACCATGACCTCGCCCACGGCCGTTTGCTCGGCAACTTCCTGGGAGACGCTGGTTCCGTGGGGAACGTGGTGGGCAAGCGTGCGTGGCGCAACAACCCTGACACGCCCCTGAGCTGGTGGGCGGGGCGGTTCAACACTCATGGGGTGGGCCGCACGCGCGTGGCCTGCAAATGTTCGCGAAGCACCGGCACGTGGCGGCGACTGACGGGCAAAACGTCGTTGGCCACGGAGACGGTGGGCTTGGCAGCACCCAGCTTCAGGGCCGTCACAAACGGCATGCACACCAGGTACGATCTGTGGATGCGGATGAAGCCGGCATCAGCCCAGCGCTGTTCCAGGTCTGCCAGCGGAACCCGGATCAAGTAGCTGGCTTCAGCCGTGTGCAGGCGCGCATAGTCACCCTGGGCCTGAACGAACCGGACCTCGTCGAGCCTGATGAGCCGGCTGACACCGCCCTGGTCCACGGTGATCATTTCCACCTCGTCGGCGGCTGCGGGGTGGGCCAGCAGATCAACCACCCTGTCCACCGTGCGGGTGAGACGTTCGGTGCGCAGCGGCTTGAGGAGGTAGTCCACGGCTGCCAGCTCAAAGGCTTCCAGAGCCCTGTCGTCGTCGGCCGTCACAAAGACCACCACGGGCGGGTTACTGCTCCGGCCAATGACCTGGGCCAGCTCCAGACCTGACAGTCCGGGCATGTGAATGTCCAAGAAAACAGCGTCCACGTCATGGCGCTCCAACAGTTCCAGTGCCTGGGCGCCGTTCATGGCCTTGTAGATGGCGCCGATGCGGGGGTCGCGACCCAGCAGGAAAGCCAACTCATCCACAGCCGGCAGTTCGTCGTCAGCGACAAGAACGTTAATCATGGGGCTAAGCCTAACCGCCGAGGGGCCCCGGCCGAGCGCAGCGAGGTTAGGGGAGGCGGTCAGGCGCTAACCGCCGAGGGGCCCCGGCTTTAGCGTTGCGAGGTTAGGGGAGGCGGTCAGGCGCTAACCGCCGAGGGGCCCCGGCTTTGGCGTTGCGAGGAACGGGGAGGCGGTTAGCAATCAGGCGTCGTGGCCTGGCTGGTTCTTGGGTACCGTCATGGTGATCAGCATGCCGTGGCCAATGCCCGTGTCCACGGTGAGGCCGTGCTCATCGCCGTAAACCTGCCGCAGCCGGGCATCAACGTTGCGCAAACCCACGTGGGTGCCATCATGCTGGCCGGCCAGCACCAGCCGCAGCTGCTCAGGGTCCATGCCCACGCCGTCGTCCTCTATGGTCACCTCGGTGAAGGCGCCCAGATCCCTGGCACAGATCTGCACCAGCCCTTTGCCCACCTTGGCCTCCAGCCCATGGCGGACGGCGTTCTCAACCAGCGGCTGCAGGCTCAGGAAGGGTATGACGGTGCTCAGGACCTCGGGGGCAATTTGCAAGCTCACTTGGAGTCTGTCGCCAAAGCGGGCGTTTTCCAGCAGCAGGTACCTGTCGATGCAGCGCAGTTCCTCGGCAAGGGTGGTGAAGTCCCCGTGCCTGCGGAACGAATACCGGGTGAAATCGGCGAACTCCACCACCAAATCCCGGGCTCGCTGGGGATCTGTGTTGATGAAGGAAGCAATGGCGTTTAGTGAGTTGTAGATGAAGTGTGGGCTGATTTGTGCGCGCAATGCCCGGACCTCGGCCTCGGCCAGGAGTGTGCGTGAGGAGCTGAGTTCGGCCAGTTCCAGCTGGGCCGAGACCCAGGCCGCCACCTCATTGGTGGCACGGACCAGGCCTGCCGTGGGCGTCTTGGACAAAATAATCACGCAGCCCACGGCCCGCGAATCCACTGTTAACGGGCAAATGACGGCGGCCTTGAGATCCGAGTCTGCAGGGGGCAGCCCCAGTGATTCGCGCAGTGGCTGGTCCAGCCTCGCCACCTGGGTGCGGCCGTTGTTCAGGGCCTTTGCCACCAGGTCCATGACCACGGCGGAATCGGGCTGTTTTGCCGCGGCCCCGGCACCGTCCCACGCCAGCAGGCGGGAGTCGTCCGTCATGGCAAATGCGGCGCAATTGAGCAGGGCACGCAGTTGTTTGCTGGCCTTCAACGCCCCCGCCGGTTCCAGGCCGTTGCGCAACTGGGCACCGGCGGCGACTGCCGAATGCAGTGCAGCAAACGTTGCGTGTTCGGCCTCCGTGCCCAGCTCCCGGTGGGACCGGGAGAGGCGGAATCCCAGGGCGGCCACGATGGCGATGGTGGCAACCACCACCGCAATGGCGGTGATGAGCAGAAGCGTTGACTCGCTCAGCACAGGAGATGACATGGACTACAGACTAGCTTCAAACGTGTGGCGTGGCCGCTATATAGCTGGGGAAGACTGCGGATCCCGCCGTTGGGCGCAGCAGCCATGCCGTTCACCGCGGCGGTCATCAAAGGGCTCCTAAATGTGACCCAACGCACTCCATAGTGAAAGAGATCACATCACTCAAGGAGGAATGATGGGTAATTCTGCCCACGCAAGCAACGAGTTTCCGGTGGACTTCATCGCCGAGCAGAACTCGGAAGAGTTCAAGGCACTTAAGAAGTCACACCGGAACTTTGTGTTCCCCGTTGCCATCGGTTTTTTGGTTTGGTACTTCGCCTACGTCCTATTGGCCGCCTACGCCCATGACTTCATGTCCATACAGGTCTGGGACAACATCAACGTTGGTTTGATTCTGGGCCTGTTGCAGTTCGTCACCACATTCGGCATCACCACCTGGTACGTCACGTACGCCAACCGCAAGCTCGATCCCCAGGCCGCTGTTATCCGCCACCGGCTGGAAGCGCAGATCGAGTTGGCCAAGCAGCCCAAAGAAAAGGAAGAGGTCTAAGCCGTGAGTCTGTCCTCCACGCTTCACAGCGTTGCCCCGCTGGCAAAGTCGCTCAGCGAACAAACCAAGGAAAACTCGTGGATCAACATTCTGATCTTCGTGGCCTTCGTTGCCGTCACCATGATTGTGGTGTTCCGGGCCAGTCGCAACAACAGCACAGCCGCTGACTACTACGCGGCCGGCCGCTCCTTCTCCGGTGGGCAGAATGGTACAGCCATTGCTGGCGACTACCTGTCCGCAGCCTCCTTCCTGGGCATCACCGGCGCCATCGCCGTCAACGGCTACGACGGCTTCCTGTACTCGATCGGGTTCCTGGTGGCGTGGCTGGTGGCCCTGCTCCTGGTGGCCGAACTCCTGCGCAACACCGGCAAGTTCACCATGGCGGACGTTCTCTCCTTCCGCCTCAAGCAGCGGCCCGTGCGCATCGCGGCCGCCACCACCACCTTGGTGGTGTGCTTCTTCTACCTTCTGGCCCAGATGGCCGGCGCCGGTGGCCTGGTCTCGCTGCTCCTTGGCCTGGACAGCAGCAACAAGGCGGGGCAGAACATTGTGATTGCCGTTGTTGGCGTGTTGATGATTGTCTACGTACTGATCGGCGGCATGAAGGGCACCACCTGGGTGCAGATCATCAAGGCGTTCCTGCTCATCATTGGTGCTGGCATCATGACGATCATTGTGATGGCCATGCATGGCTTCAACCTCTCAACCCTGTTGGAAGCGGCAGTTCAGACCTCCATTGCCGAGGGTGGTGCCGGTGAAGCGCTGCTGAATCCGGGCGCCCAGTACGGCAAGGCTCCGCTGGACTTCATCTCGCTGGCCCTGGCCCTGGTGCTGGGAACGGCAGCCCTGCCGCACGTGCTCATGCGCTTCTACACAGTTCCTACTGCCAAGGAAGCCCGCAAATCAGTGGTTTGGGCCATCTGGCTCATCGGCGGCTTCTACGTCTTCACGCTGGTCCTTGGCTACGGTGCCGGCGCCCTGATTGGTAAGGAAGCCATCCTGGCAGCCCCCGGCGGCGTCAATGCGGCCGCCCCGCTGCTGGCCTTCGTGATCGGCGGGCCACTGCTGCTTGGCTTCATCTCAGCCGTTGCGTTCGCCACGATCCTGGCCGTGGTTGCCGGGCTAACCATCACGGCAGCGGCATCCTTCGCCCATGACATTTACTCCAACGTCATCGTCAAGGGCGAGCCCAAGCCGGAGATGGAAGTCAAGGTTGCTCGCCGCACAGTCATTGTTATCGGGTTGGTGGCAATTGGTGGCGGCATTTTGGCCAACGGCCAAAACATCGCCTTCCTGGTGGCGCTGGCCTTCGCCGTGGCAGCCTCGGCCAACCTGCCCACCATCGTCTACTCCCTGTTCTGGAAGAAGTTCACCACCCAGGGCGCGCTGTGGAGCATGTACGGCGGTCTAGCCTCAGCCATCATCTTGATCGCGTTCTCACCGGTGGTATCCGGCAGCCCCAAGGCCATGATCCCCGGCGCCGACTTCGCGTTGTTCCCGCTGGCCAACCCCGGCATCATCTCCATCCCGCTGGCCTTCTTCCTCGGCTGGTTGGGTACAGTGCTAGACAAGAACACCGAGGATCCCCGCATCCAAGCTGAGATGGATGTCCGCTCACTGACAGGCGTTGGTGCCGAGAAGGCCACGGACCACTAGACGATATGAGGTGAGGGCCGGGGCCTTCTGTTTCACAGCTTCCGTGGGTTGCCAGTGAACAACCTCCTTGGCATTTCGGCCTTTGGAGCGTTGCATTGGTAGTGC
>NZ_JBTNDR010000021.1:0-66846 GCF_054510895.1 Arthrobacter sp. HLT1-20
TGCATCAAACGCTACCTCGCCCGCACCGTCTACAAAATCCTCAACTCAAAAATCGAGACCCCGGCCTCGGCTTGACAAATATAGAAGGGTCCCGCAGAAAACGGCGAAAATCACGGTAAAACCGTGAGTTTTCGCCGTTTTCTGCGGGTCAGTTGTTTAAAGAGCTAGTCGCCCTTGGTGCCAAACACGATCTCGTCCCAGCTGGGGACGCTGGAGCGTTTGGGTTTGGCGGCGGCTTTTCGTTCCAGGCGTGCAGCAACTTCGCTGTCGCTGGGACCGCTGTCAGTGGTCTCTTCCATCACGGATTCAGCTTCAACAGCGGGAGCCACAGCCGGTGCGGGGCGCCACGGCGTGCCAGGCTCACCGGACAGGACTATTTCACGGGTCTCGGTGCTGACCTCGGCAACACCGTCCATGTCATGGTGGTGGTCGGCGTCCAGACTGGGTGCCAGCGACAGCAGCGGCATAGCACGCAGCCTGTCCTTGGCGCTGGGCTTGGGCGCATCCGGAACGGGCTCAATGTCGGCGGCTTCGGCGGGGGCGTACAGGGCCTCATCCCTGGGATGCGCGCCGGGGACGTGCGTGCCCAGCATTGCTGCCAGTTCGTCGTCGCCGTTTTCATCAATGCCCAGCCGGACGCCGCGCCGGGACCGGAGCATGTCCAGGAAACCGTGCCCCGGGTACTCCTCGGACTCAGCCACCTCTGGAACCGCAGGTACGTCCTCAAGCTCGGGTTCGGCGTCGGCCTCAACATCAAAGGGTGCATCCAGTACGGCGCTGAGGCGGCGCTCAGGCACGGGACTGTCCATGGGCTCAAGTTCGCTGAGTTGCTGGGCCCAACGGTTGGCATTGTGCAATGCCTTGCGTCCTGGGTGGAAACGCCACAGGGCGGGGGGAGGTTCGCCAATGCTGGTGGCGGCCCACTGCGTCCCGGGTTCAAAATCCGCGCTGATGGTCCACGCGCCGGCGCTGTCACGCCAGGCATCCCAGCGAAGGGACTTCGCATCGATGCCGAAGGCGCCCAGGCGGTGCATGACCATTTCTTCCAACGTTGTGGGGCTTTCGCCAAACGCGGATCGGTAGCCCTCATTGTGGGGCGTGGGTGCGGCAACCTCAACAATGCGGGCCTGGTTGGCAATGTGCTCGCGCTCAGCCAGGACGGGTCCCTCGTACCGGCGCACCTGCTCCAGCGACAAGGAGGACTGCTCCGCCACAGAGGCTGCGCTGGCCCCGCCCCGGATCAACGATTGGATCTCCCGCGGGGTCATCCGGGTGGTGCTTTGCTGCACCCGGGAGCTGCGGATGGCGGACTTCGCCGCGGCCGCACGTAAGGCCTCATCGAGGGGGAGCAGGTAGTTTTCTCCATCGGGACCACTGAGCAACAGGTGTTCGCCGTCGTCGTGGACACCCACCAGCCGCAAATCAGCCATGCCGTTCTCCCAAATCTTCTAGTTTCCCCTCGAAACTTTGCCACCGAACGGGTGCAATTCCTACTACCTTGGCAGGCGTGGCGCGAGATGGCTAGGAAAAAGTACCATTTCGTCCCTGCCAGACCACTGACCGGGCCACCGGCCGGGCCACCGGGCGGACCACTGGCCGGGCCGCAGGGAGGTGCCCGAGGTGTCCCGGAGCGCGCCCATCTTAAGCCAGCTGCGAACTCCGGGCGGGACCGGGCACGGGCCAGTCGTTTGCGCCTTAGGGTATTGGCAGTATTTAGTATCTGCCGCACTTGGCAGCGAAGTGAGGATGTAGTCATGACCACCAGCTTTCACGCACCCCGCACGGCTGGACGATCAGCGCAACCCTCGGCCGTGATCGACCTGGCCGAATCGGAACTGGCGGAACTCTACGAACTTCCCGGCGCCGAGGTATCGCCCGAGGAGTTAGCCCTGGAGATCGTGGCCCAGCAGGCCGATGAATTCACCTGCGGTTCTTGTTTCCTGGTGCGGCACCGTTCGCAGCTGGCTCGGGAGAAGAACGGCCTGAAATACTGCAAGGACTGCGAAGGCTAGGCGCCCACAAAAATGGCCACCCCGTTGTCTTGGGGTGGCCATTGTGGCATGTGTTGTTAGCTGGATTTCTTGGGCACGGCGCCGCCCAGTGCTGCGGCCAGGTGCTCCGGATTGCGAGAGGACGTCAACCAGTAGGGCGTCTTGTCATCGGGATCGGTGATCTCAATCTTGACCACAGGTTGGATCCAGCCGCGAATGCACAGATAGGCCAGGCCATTGAGCTGGGTTCCTCGCTGGGCCGTGGCGTCGTCGCCGTAGTAGTAACTGACATCGCCAACATACTTCCGGTCAATCTGGGCCCGGCCCACTTGCAGTGTCTCCGGCGTCACGGAGATAGTGGGGGTGGAAGTCACCAGCATCACCACCTGCAACACCAGTAACACGGCGAATGCCGCATAGCCGGCAAAGGGGCTAATGGGGATGAAGATCAAGATGCCGGCGGCGGAAAGTCCCAGCACAATGACCCAAATCCAGAGGGTGGGCCACAGCTTCTCGGTGTAGTTGGCCGTGGCGGGGGACATGGCGCCGTGCGGCGATTCAGATGACATGTATGTAGCTTTTCATCTTTCCGGCAGTAATTCACTTCGGGCCCGCGGCGGCGCCGCCACCAGTGTTCGCTTGGGGATAGACTGAGCTGTTGTGACCCATCAGACTTTTGCCTCAAACCAAGAACCGGATCAGCCCGGCGCACCTGTGAGCGTGCAGTTGTGCATGCTCGACGCCGGGATCGAACCTCCCAGCTACGCTCACCCGGGCGATGCCGGCGCAGACCTGCGCACCCGGATAGACGTTGTCCTTGCCCCGGG
The DNA here is from genome assembly GCF_054510895.1 of Arthrobacter sp. HLT1-20. NCBI lineage: Bacteria > Bacillati > Actinomycetota > Actinomycetes > Micrococcales > Micrococcaceae > Arthrobacter > Arthrobacter sp. HLT1-20. Next base: position 2,819 of record NZ_JBTNDR010000021.1, read on the forward strand.
CGAGCGCGTACTAGTTCCCACGGGTGTCAGCATTGCCCTTCCCTTTGGCCTGGTGGCCTTGATTCACCCGCGCTCCGGGCTGGCCACCAAGCACGGGCTGACCATTGTCAACAGCCCCGGTACGGTGGATGCAGGCTACCGCGGCGAGATTTCGGTAACACTGCTGAATACCGATTCGCACCACTCCATCTCCCTGTCCCGGGGCGATAGAATTGCACAAATGGTCATCCAGCGCGTGGAAATCGCCAACTTTGTTGCTGTGGATCAACTGCCCGACTCGGTGCGCGGCACCGGCGGCTTCGGATCCACCGGTGGTTTTGCCCCGTCCACAAACGGCAGCGCCACCTCAGCGACCACCAACGGCTGATTGCCGTTTCATCTTTCACAAGGAGTCTTTAATCCCATGGCTTTCGGGTTCGGTAAGAAAAAGAAGATCAGCGAAGACAACGACCACACAGGTGGGGCCGAGGGTGCCTCCGGGGCTGCGGCCGACGCGGCCCAGGGCCCTGAGGGCGCCACAGCCTTGTTGAACCTCCCGCCGGATCCGGCCGACACCCTCTACGACCGTGCCCTGCACGGTCCCTTGGATGCTTCCGAAGTGGAAGGAACTGACGGCTACGTCGATTTGGGCGCCTTGCTCATCACCCCGCGCGAAGGGCTCTCCCTGCGCCTGGAAGTGGAGGAAAGCACCTCACGTGTCATCGCCGTGACGCTTGACTTGGACGGTTCCAGCCTGCAGCTGCAGGCTTTCGCCGCCTCACGGTCCGAGCAGTTGTGGCGCGACATCCGCGAGCAGATCGGCCTGTCGGTCGGTTCGCAGGGCGGCGAGATTGAAATTCTTGACGGCACCTTCGGCAAGGAAGTCCTGGCCAAGGTGCCGGCCCAGGGTGCCGACGGCAGCAACGGTTTCCGCGTTGCCCGCTTCATTGGCATCGACGGTCCCCGTTGGTTCCTGCGCGGTGTGTTGGGCGGAAACGCCGCTGTGGACAGCGAAGCCGCCGCTGACCTGGAGAACCTGTTCCGCGGTGTCGTGGTGGTCCGTGGCGAAACACCGCTACCCCCGCGTGATCTGCTGCTACTGCGCCTGCCCAAGGATGCGGCCCCCAGCCCGGAAGGCGCCGTCGCGGCCGACCACGCCACACCGGCCCAGGGCGGGGAACCCTTCCGCCGGGGACCTGAAATCACGGCGATCGGCTAGTTCGGTGCCCACGCTAGACGGCGATTGGCCGCCGGCAGTTGCCATCAATGAGCTGCCCCAGCGCGGCCGGGCCGTGTGCTGCGGCGTTGTCGATGCCGTGACCATTTTGCCGGCCTCGGCAACGCCCGCCTACACGGCCATTGTCACCGACAGGGAGTCACGCACGGCGGATCCCGCAGCGGGCAACCACCGGCTGCGCCTGGTGTGGATTGGTCGACGCCGGGTGCCCGGCATTGCGGCCGGCACGCGCCTGCGCGTTGAAGGCATGGTGTCCCTGCGCCAGGGACTGCCTACCATGTACAACCCCCGTTACGAGATCATTGGAACCCAGGAGAGCTAGTTGAGCCAGCAGAGCCCCGAAGACGACTCCCCGGCAGCCAAGCCCTCAGGAGGTTTCGCTGACATGGCCCAGGAACTGGCTGCCAAGAACCCCTTGGTGCGCAAAGAAAACGGGCACATCGACCTGCTGGCTGCGGCCGGGGGAGCCAGGGGCATTGCCGAGAGCATTCTGCCCGGCCTGGTCTTCCTCGTTGCCTTCACCCTGACCCGGGACCTGACGGTTGCCCTGGTTGGTTCGGTGGCGATGGCTGCCGTCTTCCTCGTTGCCCGGCTGGTCCAGCGCACACCCTTGACGCAAGCGTTGGCCGGCATTGTCGGCGTCGCACTTTCGGCATTCCTGGCCATGAAAACAGGCAAGGCCGAGGACTACTACACGGTGGGCTTCTACACGAACGCCGGGTACATCCTGGCCATGGTGGTTTCGATCGCTGTGCGCTGGCCCGTGCTGGGGCTGTTGTTCGGTTACGCGCGCAATGAGGGTGTTCGCTGGCGCCAGGAGCCCGAGCGGCTCCGTGCCTACCGGGTTGCTACTTGGATTCTGGTGGGCGTCATGGGAGCCCGGCTGGCGGTGCAATTGCCGCTGTACTTCGCCGGTGCCGTTGACGCGCTCGGGGCCATGCGCCTGATCATGGGCGTGCCGCTCTACGCGTTTGGCTTGTGGATCGCCTGGCTGGTCAGCCGCCCCGTGGCGACCGCGTCCGCAGCAAGCGACGCCGAAACCCACGCTTAGACAACTGACCCGCAGAAAACGCCGAAAAAACACGATTTTGACGTGTTTTTCGGCGTTTTCTGCGGGTCAGTTGTCTTTAGGTGCCGGGCTCATTGGTGAGCAGGGTGCGCAGCTCGTGTTCGGCCGCAATGGTGGTGATGAAGAACAGCTCGTCGTGGGCTTCCACCACGTCATCGCCGCTAGGGGTGATGGGTGCCTCATCGCGCAGAATCGCCACGAGTGTTGAATCGTGCGGCCATTGGATGGCGCTGACCATGGAACCAATCACGTGTGAATCCTCCGGAACCGTGAACTCCACCAACGAGGCCACCCCCGTTTGCAGTGTCAGCAGGCGGACAAGGTCGCCAATTTCCACGGCTTCCTCCACCAGTGCCGTCATGAGGCGCGGGGTGTTCACGGCAACGTCAACGCCCCAGGAGTCGTCAAACATCCAGTCGTTCCTGGGATTGTTGACCCGGCCCACCGTGCGGCCCACACCAAATTCAGTTTTGGCCAGCAGGGAGACCACCAAGTTGACCTTGTCATCCCCGGTGGCCGAGACCACAACATCGGCCTCCTCCAATTTGGCCTCGCGCAGGGTGCTGATTTCGCAGGCGTCGCCCACCAGCCACCGGGCACCACGCAAACCACTTTTGCCAATCACCTCGGGCTTGGGGTCAATGAGGAGGGTGTCGTGCCCGTTGGAGAGCAGTTCCTTGGCGATGGAACAACCAACGCTGCCGGCACCCACAATGACAACAATCATGCTAATTCTCCTTCGCGGGGGCGGCTGCAAGAGTGTGCGCCACGTCGGTGAACTGGGCGCTGGCTATCATGGCGTGGACGGTGTCCCCCTGCTGGTAGCTGGTGTCCGGACCCGGCAGGATGCCTTCGCCAAAACGCGTCAAATAGGCAACGCGCACCTTGGCTGCGGATTCAATATCCAAAATGTGCCGCCCAATCCAGTCCGGGTGCAGCGCCAGTTCGGTCAGGATCAAACGCCCGGACGGTTCACGGAAGTCACCCTTGATAGCAGTTTCAGGCAGAATCCGGCGCAGCACCTGGTCAGCGCTCCACCGCACAGCAGCAACCGTGGGGATGCCCAGGCGCTGGTAGATTTCCGCTCTGCCGGGATCATAGATGCGGGCCACCACGTGCTCCACATGGAACGTCTCGCGGGCCACCCGGGTTGCCAGAATATTGGAGTTGTCACCGCTGGAAACAGCTGCAAAAGCGTAGGCGTGTTCAATGTCGGCCTGCTTGAGGGTTTCCTGGTCAAAGCCAACACCTGTGATTTTGCGTCCGCCAAAACCTGTGCGCAAACGCCTAAACGCCCGCTCGTCCTGGTCAATGATCGCCACGGAGTGACCTGAGTCCTCCAAGGTGTGGGCCAATGTGGCGCCCACCCGACCGCAACCCATGATCACAAAATGTGCCACTGGTGCTCCTTGTTATAGCGGATTGCCGAGGATTCTCGGTGGGCCGCTGCTGGTGCCGCATGCTTTGCCATGCGGTGCGGGTACTAATTTCACGATAGTTGCGGCCCTCCGGTCAAGTTGGGGACGGGGCCGCGTAATGCCAAAAACACTAGCCCTAGTGTGACATGGCGGCGGTGGCAATGACATTGGACACCCGGGCGGCGCCCAGTGGTGCTAGCGTTACCCGCGTGCTGAACTTCTTCAACGCGTTCAAGCGAGTCCTTGTGGGACGTCCATTCCGCAACGAAAAACTCGCCCATACGCTCCTGCCCAAACGCATCGCGCTGCCGGTTTTTGCCTCCGACGCATTGTCCTCCGTGGCCTATGCGCCGGATGAAATCCTGTTGACCCTGGCGTTGGCCGGTGTGGCCGCCGTGTCGCTGTCACCGTGGGTGGGCCTGGCCGTCATGGTTGTGTTGCTGACAGTTGTGGCCTCCTACCGCCAAAACGTGCACGCCTACCCCTCCGGTGGCGGCGACTACGAGATTGCCACCGTCAACCTTGGCAGGTCCGCAGGACTCACGGTGGCCTCCGCCCTCATGGTGGACTATGTCCTGACAGTGGCAGTGTCCATGTCAGCAGCCGCGAATTATCTGGCTACGGCAGTCCCGGGCTGGCATGGCACCCAAGCGGCCATTGCGGTGGTGGGTGTCATCATCTTGGCCCTGGTCAACCTGCGCGGCATCAAGGAAGCCGGGACAGTTTTCGCCGTACCCACCTACATCTTCATGTTCTGCATCTTCGCCATGACAGCCGTGGGCTTGTTCCAGGCCGCCACGGGAACCTTGGGCCGGGCGCCGTCGGCCGACTTTGAGATTGTGCCTGAAGCAGCATTCAACCAAGGCCTGGTGGGCCTGGCGGGGGCATTTTTGCTCCTGCGAGCCTTTTCTTCCGGCGCTGCTGCGTTGACCGGGGTGGAGGCCATCAGCAACGGTGTGCCGAATTTCCGCAAGCCAAAAAGCAAGAACGCCGCCACCACTTTGCTCATGCTGGGCGCCATTGCTGCCGGCATGATGGCCAGCATCTTATTCCTGGCGAACGCCACGGACGTGCACATTGTTGCCGATCCGCACACCGAGTTCCTGGTCAACGGCGTGGCGCCGGGAACCGACTATGTGCAGAACCCCTCGATCAGCCAGATCGCCTCCACCATTTTTGGGGCCGGCTCCATTCCATTCTTCATTATTGTTGCCGCCACGGGCGCCATCTTGGTCTTCGCCTCCAACACGGCGTTCAACGGTTTTCCCGTACTGGCCTCCATCCTCGCCGGGGACGGCTACCTTCCCCGCCAACTGCGCAACCGCGGCGACCGACTGACCTTCAGCAACGGGGTGCTGCTGCTGGCTGCTGGAGCGCTGGTGCTCATCATTGCCTTCGACGCCGATGTCACCCGGCTCATCCAGCTGTACATTGTGGGCGTGTTTATTTCCTTCACGGCCAGCCAGCTGGGCATGATCCGGCATTGGACTAGGGAACTGGTGAAGATCAAGGACAAATCGGTCCGCTTCAAGATGAAGCGTTCACGGATCATCAACTCCATCGGCTTCAGCATGACGTTGACGGTGCTGTTGATTGTGTTGGTCACCAAATTTGAACAAGGCGCCTGGATTGCGTTGCTGGCCATGGCGGTCCTGTTTGCCATCATGTGGAGCATCAAGTCCCACTACGACAACGTGGCCAAGGAATTGGAAGTTGAGCCAGATTTTGCGATCAGGGCGCTTCCGGCCCGGATTCACGCTGTGATTTTGGTCTCCCATGTGCGCAAGCCTGTCATGCGGGCCGTGGCCTTTGCCCGGGCCTCACGGCCGTCAACGCTGGAGGCCATCACCGTTGATCTGGACCCGGCGGAGACCGCCCAAACCGTTGCGGATTGGGCGAGGCTGAGCATCCCGGTACCGTTGACAGTGTTGGCGAGCCCGTACAGGGAAACGCTGACACCGCTCATCAGCCACATCAAGGCCATGCGGAGGGACGCCCCTCGCGACTTGATAGTGGTGTACATCCCGGAATACGTGGTGGGAAAATGGTGGGAGCAGCTGGTGCACAACCAGACTGCCCTGCGCATTAAGACGCGGCTGCATTTTGAACCCGGCGTTGTGGTGGCCAGTGTGCCTTGGCAGCTGAAGTCCTCCACAGACGCGAAGAAGTACCAAGAATAGAAGAGCAAACAGCATATGAGCGAGCCCACTAGCACCCCCCGCCTCACCGTCACAGTCGGACCGGTGGCCCACGGCGGCCACTGCGTTGCCAGGCATGACGGACGCGTGATCTTTGTCCGCCATGCCATTCCGGGGGAGACCGTGGAGATCGCTCTCACCGAGCACGACGCCGACGCCAAGTTTTGGCGCGCGGATGTCACCCGTGTGGTGGAAGGGTCCCCGGAGCGTGTGAGTCACTTCTGGCCCGAGGCCGACGCGCTGCGGGCCGGCGCCCGCGGTACCTCACCCATTGGTGGTGCCGAATTTGGCCACATTTCACGCCCCGGCCAGCTCAAGCTCAAAACAGACGTTGTCCGCGAACAGCTCGAACGCCTCGGCGGCGTCCCCACCGAGCGCCTGAATGAGCTTTTCGCCGCAGGTGTTGAGGATGTGGACAGCTCGGGAACGCAGGCACAGCAGGCCGGTTTGGGCTGGCGTACACGCGTGGGCTTCGCCGTGACGCCGTCGGGCAAGCTGGGTATGCACGCCCACCGCTCACACACGGTACTTCCCATCGCCGACATGCCGCTGGCCCTGCCGGCCGTTGATGAGCTGCGCCTGTGGGAGCTGGACTTCACTGGCATTGACCGCGTTGAAGTGGCTGCCCCCGCCAACGGATCCGGCGTGCTGGTGCTCCTGGCTCCTGCCCACGGCTTGAGCGAGAAGGCTGCCGGCCACGCCGTCAAGCGGATTGCCCGTGCCCTGGCCGCCCTGGAAACACCCCCGTCGGTGGCCCGTTGGAACCCTGAAAACAGTGCCATCGAAGTGGTCAGCGGCCGCGGCTGGGTCAAGGAAACCACAGCCGATCACGAGTTCCGCGTCACCGGTGACGGGTTTTGGCAGATCCACCGCAACGCCCCCAAGGTCCTCACGGATGCCGCCTTGGGCTTCCTGCTCGAGGGTGGCTACCTGAACGACGGCGCCGACGTTGCGGACCTCTATGCCGGGGCCGGTCTGTTCACGGCACCGTTGGCTGATGCCGTGGGCTCCGAGGGCAGCGTGCTGTCCGTGGAAGGCTCGCCGGGCACCAGCCGGGACGCACGCAAGAACCTGCACGCCAGCGAGCACGTGGAAATCCTGCAGGGCCGTGTGGAAAAGATCCTGGGCACCCAGTCGCGGGCCTCGCAGTCGGCGGCCGGACAGCGCAGGCGATTTGACGCCGTCGTGCTTGACCCGCCGCGCGCAGGAGCCGGCAAGGTGGTTGTCCGCGCCCTGGTCGCCACGCAGCCCAAGGCCATCGCCTACGTTTCCTGCGATCCGGCAGCCTTTGCCCGGGACGTGAAGTACTTTGCCAACGCGGGCTGGCGCCTGGCCAAGGTCCGGGCCTTTGACCTGTACCCGCACACCCACCACGTGGAAACCGTGGCCCTGCTGGTTCCCGCAGCTGCCATCGACGGCTAACAAAAGCTGACGCCCGCCACCCGCCAGCGAACCCCGAGGAGCCTCTTGAACCAGCCACCACCGAAGGTGCGGCCCCAGCGGCGGGACCTGACGCGCAACAAGCCCAAGGGGACGCTCCTGGCCGAGCGGCGCGACGAGCACCGCAGGGCGGCCATGGCTGCGGCCCGGGCCGGGTTGGCGCCCGTTGATGAGGTGCTACTGGAACGCGACGGACTGACGGCGGCGCAGGTTCGTGAGCGCCACGATGCGGAGCTGAGCAATGCCGTGCGGCATGAGAGCAGCCGCAGCATTTGGGCCATTGTGCGGGCCAACGTATTCACCTTGTTCAACACGGTGTTGGGTGCCTGCCTGGTGTTGGTGCTCATTGTGGGCGACCCGCGGGACGCGCTCTTTGGTTTCATTGTGTTGGCCAATGCCGCCATTGGTGTGGTTCAGGAGTACCGGGCCAAACGGACCCTGGACAAGCTCGCCGTGCTGCATGCACCCAGGGCCCGGGTGCGCCGTGACGGTGTTGACGTGGAGCTGGCGGTTGCCGACGTGGTTTTCGACGACGTGCTCGTGCTACGCACGGGCGATCAGATCCCCGCTGATGCGATGGTTGTGGACGCGGACTCCTTGGAGATCGATGAATCCCTGCTGACGGGGGAGTCCGATCCCGTGGAGAAGCACCCCGGGGACTTGACGTTGTCAGGATCTGCCGTGGTGGCGGGCTTCGGCACTGCCCGGGTGCACCGGGTAGGGGCGGAGTCGTACGCGTCGCAGCTGACGGCTGAGGCGCGCCGCTTCTCCCTGGTCAATTCGGAGATCCGCAATTCCATCAACCGGATCATCTTGTACATTGCGTGGGCGTTGATCCCCATCATTGTGCTGGTCATCAACGGCCAGATGAGCGCCCACGGCGGCTGGGCACGGGCCATTGCCTCCGGCGAATGGCGCATCGCCGTGGTGAGCGCCGTGGCCAGCATTGTGGCCATGATCCCCGAAGGCCTGGTGCTGCTGACAAGCATTTCCTTTGGTATGGCGGCGGTGAGCCTGGCCAGGCAGCAGGTCTTGGTGCAGGAGCTGCCGGCCGTTGAAGGACTGGCCCGCGTGGACATGGTCTGCTTGGACAAGACCGGGACGCTCACCGAGGGCAGGATGGAATTGGCCAGCACACGCGAGTTTGCCGCCGTTTCCGGCTGGCAGCAGGTCCTTGCGTGGCAGGGCGCCCATCCCAATGCCAATGCGACGGCGGCGGCACTGGCCGGCGACTATACGGCGCTGCCCGCGGAGCTGCCAGTTGTACAAATACCGTTCAACAGTGCCCGGAAATTCAGTGCAGTCACCTTCGGTCCCGGCGTGCTTGCCGGTGATTGGGTGCTGGGCGCCCCGGAGATGGTCTTGGCGGGGCAAGCTCACAGTGAGGCGCTGGCCGGCGCGCACGAGGCGGCAGGGCGCGGCCTGCGGGCGCTACTGCTGGCGCACAGGCCGCTACAAACAGTTCACCATGGTGAGATTTCAATCACCCACGGTGAGCCCGCCGACTTCTCGCTGGCCGGGCTGGAGCCGGTGGCCCTGCTGTTGTTCCATGAAAAAGTCAGGCCCGACGCAGCGCAGACCCTGGCGTACTTCCGCGAACAGGGCGTGGCGCTGAAGATTATCTCCGGCGACAACCCCCGGACAGTGGCGGCCGTGGCCCGTGAGGTTGGTTTTGACTTCACCGGAGACGGATATGACGCGCGGGAACTGCCAGAAGACATGGCCGCCATGGCCGATGTTTTGGCCCGTGAAAGCGTTTTGGGCAGGGTCACGCCCGAGCAAAAGAAGGCCATTGTGCTGGCCCTGCAAAGCCGCGGCCACGTGGTGGCCATGACGGGCGACGGCGTCAACGACGCCCTGGCCCTGAAGCATGCGGACATTGGCATCGCCATGGGCAGCGGCGCCGCGGCCACCAAGGCCGTCTCCCGCCTGGTGCTCCTTGACGGCCAGTTCAGCCACCTCCCCTCGGTAGTGGCGCAGGGGCGGCGGGTCATTGCCAATGTGGAGCGGGTGGCAAACCTGTTCCTGACAAAAACCACCTACGCCATCATCATTTCCGTGGTCATTGGGGTGCTCATGTGGCGTTACCCCTTCCTGCCGCGGCAACTGTCCATTGTCAGCTCCATGACCATTGGAATTCCGGCGTTTTTCCTTGCCCTGCTGCCCAATGCCAGGCGCTACCAGCCCGGTTTTCTGCGCCGGACGCTCATGTTTGCCATCCCCTCGGGCACCATTGTGGCTGGCTGCATCATGGCTGTTTACTCCTTCGCCAGGGCTTTTCCAGATCCGGCGCTGAGCGCCGAGGAGGCTGTCACGGTGGCTCAAACGGCAACCACCATGACGGTGCTGCTGGTAGCCCTGTGGGTGCTGGGCACCTTGGCGCGGCCCTTTGACAAATGGCGGGCCATCCTGGTCGGTGCCATGGTCCTTGGCCTGGGTCTGATCATGGCCATTCCGTTCGCCAGGAATTTCTTCGCCCTCGACATCCCCGCAGGGCCGCTGCTAGCGGCTACTATGGGCGTAACTGTCGCAGGGTGTTTGGCGATCGAGCTGCTCTACCGTTTCCTAAAGAAGCGCGGCGCCGTCTCCGAGCGCGAGTAAGGCGTGCCTAACTGGCATCCGTGCCCTTGCGTGACAAAGATAAAAGCAGTGGCGAGAGGAGTCCATCGATGACTAATGTGGACAGTTTTGGTTCCAAAGGCGTACTTAATGTTGCCGGGACCGAATACGAGATTTTCCGACTGAGCTCGGTTGAAGGCGCGAAGAGCCTTCCGTTCAGCCTCAAGGTTTTGCTTGAGAACCTCCTGCGCACCGAAGACGGTGCGAATATTACTGCCGACCACGTGCGTGCGTTGGCAGGTTGGGATCCCAATGCGGAGCCCGACACAGAAATTCAGTTCACCCCGGCCCGCGTCATCATGCAGGACTTCACTGGAGTTCCCTGCATCGTCGACCTGGCCACCATGCGTGAAGCCGTCAAGGAACTCGGCGGAGACCCCACCCGGGTAAACCCGCTGGCTCCTGCCGAAATGGTCATTGACCACTCCGTGCAGATCGACGTATTCGGCAACTCCAACGCCGTCGAGCGCAACATGGAGATTGAATACCAGCGCAATGGTGAGCGCTACCAGTTCCTGCGCTGGGGCCAGACAGCCTTTGAAGACTTCAAGGTGGTCCCCCCGGGCATGGGTATTGTGCACCAGGTCAACATTGAGTACTTGGCCCGCACCGTCATGACCCGCATGGTCGACGGCGTTCTGCGCGCCTACCCGGACACACTGGTCGGCACCGACTCACACACCACCATGGTCAACGGCCTGGGTGTTCTGGGTTGGGGCGTTGGTGGCATCGAGGCCGAAGCAGCCATGTTGGGCCAGCCTGTTTCCATGCTGATCCCGCGCGTCGTAGGTTTCAAGCTGACCGGGTCCATCCCGGCCGGCGCCACGGCAACCGATGTTGTTTTGACCATCACCGAGCAGCTCCGCAAGCACGGCGTGGTGGGTAAGTTCGTGGAATTCTATGGCGAAGGCGTTGCGGCAGTGCCGTTGGCAAACCGCGCCACCATCGGCAACATGAGCCCGGAATTCGGTTCCACGGCCGCCATGTTCCCGATCGACAGCGTCACCGTTGACTACCTGCGCCTGACCGGCCGCAGCGAAGAGCAGCTGGCACTGGTTGAGGCGTACGCCAAGGAGCAGGGCCTCTGGCACGATCCTTCGGTGGAGATCCAGTTCTCCGAGTACCTGGAACTGGACCTCTCAACAGTGGTTCCTTCCATCTCCGGCCCCAAGCGTCCCCAGGACCGCATTGAGCTGAGCAACGCGAAGCCGCAGTTCCGTTCGGATCTGCAGAACTACGTTGCGGCCGATGCTAACGCTGACGGCAACACGGTTGACGAGTCCCTGGAAGAATCCTTCCCGGCCTCCGACGCCCCGTCCTTCACCCACGCAGACAACCACACCCACGATACCGAGCGCGTAGTGGTCTCCGCTGCTGCCGGTGCCAACGGCCGACCGTCCGCACCGATCCATGTGAAGAACGAATCAGGCGTTGAGTTCGAGCTTGATCACGGCGCGGTTTCCATCGCCTCGATCACCTCCTGCACCAACACCTCCAACCCTTCAGTGATGCTCGCTGCTGCCGTCCTGGCACGCAACGCCGTCAACAAGGGTTTGTCCTCCAAGCCGTGGGTCAAGACTTCTGTTGCCCCCGGTTCCAAGGTTGTCACCGACTACTACGAGAAGTCAGGGCTTGTTCCGTTCTTGGAGAAGTTGGGCTTCTACACGGTTGGTTACGGTTGCGCCACCTGCATCGGCAACTCCGGCCCGCTGGACACCGAAGTTTCCGCAGCCATCGCCGAGAACGACCTGTCCGTGACAGCCGTTCTCTCCGGTAACCGCAACTTCGAAGGCCGCATCAACCCGGACGTCAAGATGAACTACCTGGCCTCACCGCCGTTGGTCATCGCCTACGCCCTGGCCGGCACCATGGACTTCGACTTTGAAACTGACGCCCTGGGTCAGGATGCCGACGGCAACGATGTCTTCCTGAAGGACATCTGGCCCAACGCCGTCGAGGTCCAGGAAGTTATGGACGCCTCGATTGACCGTGAGATGTTCACCAACTCCTACGCCACCATCTTTGATGGTGACGACCGCTGGAAGTCCCTGGAAACCCCCGAAGGCAACACCTTCGAGTGGGATCCCAAGTCAACGTACGTGCGCAAGCCCCCGTACTTTGAGGGCATGAAGGCCGAAGCCGACCCCGTTGCCGACATTGCCGGTGCACGCGTTCTGCTCAAGCTGGGCGATTCGGTCACCACCGACCACATCAGCCCCGCCGGGTCGTTCAAGTCCGAGACCCCGGCGGGCCAGTACCTGCTGGCCAACGGTGTTGAGCGCAAGGACTTCAACTCCTACGGTTCACGCCGTGGAAACCACGAGGTCATGATTCGCGGAACCTTCGCGAACATCCGCATCCGCAACCAGATCCTGGACAACGTTGAGGGTGGCTTCACCCGCGACTTCACCCAGGCCGACGGCCCGCAGGCGTACATCTACGACGCCTCGGTCAACTACCAGGCCGCCGGCACCCCGCTGGTTGTTCTGGCTGGCAAGGAATACGGTTCGGGATCCTCACGCGACTGGGCTGCCAAGGGCACCGCCCTGTTGGGCGTGAAGGCTGTTGTTGCCGAGAGCTACGAGCGCATCCACCGCTCCAACCTCATCGGCATGGGCGTCCTTCCCCTGCAGTACCCGGCCGGCGTGAACGCTGCCTCCCTGGGCCTGACGGGTACGGAAACGTTCTCCGTTGAAGGTGTCACCGAGCTCAACAACGGCACCACGCCGAAGACGCTGAAGGTTACGGCCGTTGCAGAAGACGGCACCACCGTCAGCTTCGACGCCGTGCTGCGCATCGACACCCCCGGTGAAGCCGATTACTACCGTAACGGCGGCATCCTGCAGTACGTGCTGCGTCAGATCTCCGCAGCGAGCTAATCCCCAGGCCCTCCCATCCGGCGCCGCGCTAGGGCGCGTCGCCGGATGGGGCGCTCGGAAGCGTGGGCCCGGGCCTGTGGTCCCACGTTTTGTGATCCACGCTCCGTAAGGGCGGGCATTCGGGAAACCGGATGCCCGCCCTTACTTACGTTTAATGTGCTTTGTGCCACCGAAACCAAGCGATACGCTCAGTCATGGCTGTTGGACACGATATTGTTAGACGTTGATAGTGGACCCAGGGAGGTACCAATGGGACTTTTAGAAACCATCACGCATCCGCGCGATCTCAGTAAGCTCAGCCCGAGCCAGATGGAGACCCTGGCCCAGGAGATCAGGGATTTCCTGGTAACCAACGTGTCCCAGACTGGTGGCCATCTCGGCCCCAATCTTGGCGTGGTGGAGCTGACCCTTGCCATCCACCGGGTGTTTGATTCCCCCCGCGACAGCATCGTCTTTGACACGGGGCACCAGTCCTATGTGCACAAACTCGTCACGGGCCGCCAAGACTTCTCCACCCTGCGCCAGCAGGGTGGACTGTCGGGCTACCCCGACCGGGCCGAATCCGAACATGACATTGTGGAAAGTTCCCACGCATCGTCCTCCATTTCCTGGGCGGATGGAATCTCCCGCGCCCGCCAGCTCACCGGTGAGGGCGACCGCTACGTGGTGGCTGTCATTGGCGACGGCGCCCTGACCGGCGGGATGACCTGGGAGGCCCTGAACAACATTGCCGCCGACAAGGACAGGCGCGTGGTGATTGTTGTCAACGACAACGGCCGCTCCTACGCCCCCACCGTGGGCGGCGTGGCGGAGTACCTGGCGTCCCTGCGCCCGGCCATTGACCACGTGCGCACGCACAAAAAGTACGAAGCCTCCATGTCGTGGGGCAAGAAGCGCCTGCAGGACGGCAACGCCGCCGGCCAGTTTGTGTACAAGAGTTTGCACGCCGCCAAGAAGGGCGTGAAGGACTGGTGGGCACCTCAGGGCCTGTTCGACGACCTTGGCATGAAGTATGTGGGCCCGGTCGACGGCCACGACGAGAAGGCCATGGAGTCAGCCCTGCTGCTGGCCAAGAACTACGGCGGACCCGTCATTGTGCACGCCTTCACCGAAAAGGGCCGCGGCTATGCCCCGGCCCGGGCGCACCAGGATGACCAGTTCCACGCCGTCGGGGTGATCAATCCCGAGACAGGCGTTTCCGTGGAGGAACCCAGCGGCAAGTCCTGGACGGGTGTTTTTGGGGAGGAAATCGCCAAGATCGCCGAGGAACGAAGCGACATTGTGGCCATCACCGGGGCCATGTTGATTCCCGTTGGATTTGCCAAGTTCGCCCAAAAGTTCCCCGACCGCGTCATTGATGTGGGTATTGCCGAGCAGCACGCCCTGACCATGGCCGCAGGCATGGCCTTTGGCGGCCTGCACCCGGTGGTGGCCATCTACGCCACGTTCCTGAACAGGGCCTTCGACCAGCTCCTGATGGACGTTGCCCTGCACAAGGCCGGGGTGACGATTGTTCTGGACCGTGCCGGTGTGACGGGGCCTGACGGTCCCAGCCACCACGGCATGTGGGACATGTCCATGCTGCAGATTGTGCCGGGCCTGCACCTGGCTGCCCCGCGGGACGCTGTGCGCCTGCGCGAGGAATTGCGCGAGGCCGTGGCGATTTCCGATGCACCCAGTGTGGTCAGGTATTCCAAGGGTACGGTGGGGCCGGAGATTGTGGCCCTTGAGCGCCTGTACGACGGCGTCGACGTCCTGGCGCGCACCCATCACGACATGCCGGAGTCCGGCAGCGAACCCCAAACCGATGTTTTGATTGTCAGTGTTGGGGCCATGAGCGAACTTGCGTTGGATGTTGCCGCGCGCATTGACCAGCAGGGCATCAGTTCCACCGTGGTTGACCCTCGCTGGGTGATGCCCGTGCCGCGCTCCATTGTGCAGCTGGCTTCACAGCACAGGATTGTGATTGTCATTGAGGACGGTGTCCGGGCCGGGGGAGTGGGCTCACGCATCCGGCAGGAACTGCGCTCAGCCGGTATTGACACGGCCCTGAACGAGGTGGGCCTGCCCGTGGAGTTCCTCGCCCACGGCAGCCGTTCGCAGGTGCTGGAGCGTGTGGGGTTGACCGCCCAGCGCGTGGCCCAGGATGTGGTGGAGCAGGTTCTGGGCACCAAGGTGCCCTTTGCCCGGCCGCTGCCCGGCCAGCCCGCGCCCCGCACAGGTCAGATGCCTATCCTGTGACGGCATTTCCTGACACGCAATCGACGGCTATACCTCAGGCCGGGGATCTGGTCGTGGCCCGCAACCGCAAGTACGACGGCACGGCCCACTGGGTGGTGCCCGGGCGTTACCTGGGCTCCGATGACGCCGGCCACTGGGTGTTCCAGGGCACGGGCGAATTTGTGTCCCGGCCCGGTGCAGCCTTCTATGCGGAATCCGACGCCGTGCTCCTCATTCCCCACGAGGGCGAGTGGGTGGCGACGTTTTACGATCAAAGCCACCCGTCCGGCGTCGAACTTTATATAGATCTGGCCACTGACCTGCACTGGCGTCGCATCCGGCCAGCGGTCGTGGAATTTCATATGATCGACATGGATTTGGATGTTGTGCGCACCAAGCCGCGGGGCCTCTATGTTGACGATGAAGACGAATTCGCCCAGCACCGCGTCACCATGAATTATCCGCCCGAACTGTGCACCCGCATGGAACGAGCAGCGGACGCCCTGATGGAGGCCGTCGCGGCCCGTCAGGCACCTTTTGAGGGCCGGGAAACGGCCTGGTTCACGCTAGGAAGGACACTGCCATGAGCAGCACCGAAGGACAAGACAGCAACGGTTCCGTGGAATCACATGATCTGGACCCCAACATTGTGCGGATGTACAAGAAAGACGACGCCGGGGCCTGGACCTTCCGCGAGGCGTGGATTGACGCCGGGATGCCCCAGGAGGACGACGCCGAGGCAGCCCCGGCGGAGCCCACTGAGATTTACTTTGTGGTCAACCACGGCGCCGTAGGCCACCAAAGCACGTCCAAGGACGTTCGCGCGGCCTCGCTGGATGAAGCCCGTGGAATGCTCGAAGCGTTTGCTGCGCAGTGCGCTGAGGATGGCTTTGCCGTACTCGGCCGTGATGAGCAGTTCACCGTGGTGGCCCAGATTGCGTTGAAGAGTGACAGGGTCACCGACCGGGACAAGACCCTCGGCGCCAGCGCCAAGGCAGCCCTGACGGCACACCTGGCATGGCGCGGCAGCGGAATTGTGGAGAAGATTGAATTCACCAAGGGCCCGCACAGCACCGGCAAGCTGAATGTGTACATCCTGGCACCGGATCCGGCCCGTGCAGTGGCCAACATCAAGGTGTGCATCCGTGAAGAGAAGCTCGACTTCACCAAGCTCACCGTAGCCGTGGCACCGGCCGACCAGCTCGATGAGCTGCGGGCCAAGCACAGCAGCAGCGGCAGCACGGCCTTCAGCCTCTAACCCGTCTCCCCACCGACGCTCTCGCAGCAATGGTGTGTTTTTCTTCGACGCTCTCGCAGCAATGGCTGGATTTTCACGGACGCTCTCTCAGTTCACTGCGAGAGCGTCCGTGAAAATGTCACCATTGCTGCGAGAGCGTTTTGGATTGCTTGGGTTGCTTGGGTGCGTCCAGGACTGGCTATTGTTGAACCATGACTGAGAACCACATTGAATACCGGCAAGTGGGCCGTTCCGGACTGACCGTTTCAACTGTGGGGCTGGGGTGCAACAACCTGGGCCGCAGCGGGACTGTGACCCAAACGCAAGAGGGCAGTGACGCCGTCGTGCATGCCGCCCTGGAGGCTGGCATCACGCACTTTGACGTGGCGGATGTTTACGGGATGAGCCCGGGCCTGAGTGAAACCATCCTGGGCAAGGCACTCGGTGCGCACCGCGAGAAAGTGATTGTGGCGACCAAGTTCGGCATGGATGCCCAGGGCGCCAACGGTGTGGATTGGGGTCGGCGAGGCTCGCGCAAGTACATTTTGCAGTCCGTGGAGGCGTCGTTGCGCCGGCTGGGCACCGACTACATTGACCTCTTTTACTACCACACCCCCGACAGCCACACCCCCATGGCGGAGACGCTCTCGGCCCTGGATGACCTGGTCCACGCCGGCAAGGTGCGCTACATCGGGCACTCAAATCTGCCCGGGTGGCAGATTGCCGACGCCGAATATACCGCCCGTTCCTTGGGCTCAGAGCGGTTTGTGGCCAGCCAAAACCACTACAATTTGCTGGACCGCCGCGCCGAGCAGGAGGTCACCCCGGCTGCCGAGGCGTATGGGTTAGGCGTGATGCCGTACTTCCCGCTCGCCAACGGCTTGCTGACGGGCAAATACAGTGGAGGTGCGGTGCCCGCAGGCAGCCGGCTCTCACACACCCGCCAGCACCTGGTCCAGGCAGCGGACCAGGAGCAGTTCACCGCATTTGGTGCCTTCGCTGCAGCCCGTGGACTAACAGAAGTTCAGGTGGCGTTCTCCTGGCTGGTAGCGCAGCCGTCGGTGGCCAGCGTCATCGCCGGTGCCACCAAGCCGGAGCAGGTGCGCCAAAATGCCGCAGCCGCGGGCTGGAAACCTACTGCCGAGGATCTGGCTGAGCTGGATCTGATCTTCCCGCGGACCCCCAAAGTGGCCCTGTTCTAGCGCTTTCCGGACAACTGCTGCCACCCTACATGCTGACGGTGATCCATTCCCCGTCTATGGCAGCGCCGAAGCGGGGCAGTGCGGCCTTCGCCGGGCCGGACACCACCGTGCCGTCTGCGCCTTTGAAAGTTGATCCGTGGCAGGGGCACTTGAAGTCCGCCCCATTGGGGGCAACCTTGCAACCGGCGTGGGTGCAAATGTCTGTGTAGGCCAGAACCGTGGTTTCATCCGGGCGGAACAACATCACATCAACACCATTGGCGGTTCCGGCTGCGGAGCTGCCCACGGGGAGCTCGGACACTTTACCCACCTGGTAGGGGGTTCCGCCCGTGGGGATCTCTGACGGAACGTTTCCTTGGGCGGGGCTCGTAGCTCCGTTGGGGGTGCAGCCCACCAGGGCCAGTGCGCAGGCGGCGCCGGTGGCTGCTGTTGTGGTCCGCAGGGCGTTTCGTCGGGTCAGGGTCGGTTCAGCCGTCATGCATCCATTCTGTCAGCTTAATTCGAAAGTACAGTAGATGCCGATGTTGCGGCGGCACATCAGCATCTACTGTACGTTCGGCAGGCAGCGGCAGGCAGCATCAGGCGGCGGGGTGGAAGAGCTTCCCGTTGACCCGCTCCGAGGCGCCCACCCTGTCCAGGTAGGGTGTGATGCCGCCCAAGTGCAGGGGCCAGCCGGCGCCCAGGATCATGCACAAATCGATGTCCTCGGGGCCCGCCACCACTCCCTCTTCCAGCATGAACCCGATCTCCTCGGCCAGCGCATCCTGCGTCTTCTGCAGCAACTCCTCAGCCGTCGACGGCGAATTGCCAAAGCTCAGCAACGCCAGCGTGCTCTCCGGGATGGACACGCTGCCATCCGGTGCACTCTCCCACAGTCCCTTGATGCCGGCGTCGATCAATGCCTGCTGGTTGGCCGAGACGTGGAAGCGGTCGCCAAAGGCCGTGTGCAGCGACTCCGTCACGTGCTGCGCCACGGGGATGCCCACCATGGCGAGCAAGGTGAACGGCGTCATGGGCAGGCCCATGGGGCGCAGCGCGTTGTCCGCAACGTGGGGATCGGTGCCCTCATCGAAGGCCGCGGAAACTTCGGCCATGAGGCGCAGCAGCACCCGGTTCACCACAAACGCCGCCGCATCCTTGACCAGCACCGCCGTCTTGCGCAGCGCCTTGGCGGTGGCAAAGGCAGTGGCCAGCACGGCGTCGTCGGTCTTGGGTGCCCGGACAATCTCCAGCAGCGGCATGACTGCCACGGGGTTGAAGAAGTGGAAACCGACCAGGCGTTCGGGGTGCAACAGGTCCTCGGCCATGGCCGTCACTGACAAGGAGGAGGTGTTCGTGGCGAGGATGCACTCGGGCGAAACAATTGCCTCCACCTCGGCAAACACGGCCTTCTTGACGTTTAGTTCCTCAAACACGGCCTCGATCACGAAGTCGGCATCCGCAAACGCCTCCTTGGACACGGAACCCGTCACGAGAGCCTTGGTACGGTTGGCCGCGTCCTGGCTCAGGCGGCCCTTGGCGAGCAGCTTGTCCACCTCGCCATGGACGTAGCCCACGCCCTTGTCCACGCGCGCCTGATCAATGTCCGTCATGACCACGGGCACTTTGAGCTGGCGGGCAAAGAGCAGCGCAAACTGGCCCGCCATGAGGCCCGCGCCCACCACGCCAACCTTGGTGACGGGGCGCGCCAGCTTGGCATCGGGCGCCCCGGCAGGCCGCTTGGCACGTTTCTGGACCAGGTCGAGGAACGCATAGACGGTGTCGCGGAATTGCGGCGTTTGCATCAGATCGGCCAGCGCCTCATCCTCGGCGGCGAAGGACTGCTCCTTGGTGTAATGCTTGCCCTTCTCCAGCAGCTCGATGACGCGGGCCGGGGCGGGGGCGGCGTTGGACGTTTTCGCCTCAACAAACGCCTTGGCGCGCACGACGGCGGCGTCCCAGGCCGCGCTGTTTTCCTCGCTCAGCGGCTCGGAGACGGCGTTGGGGCGGCTGACCTCGCCACCGGCCAGAACACGGGCCGCCCAGGCGAGCGACTGCTCCAGGAAGTCGGCTGGCTCGAACAAGGCATCGGCAATGCCGAGCTTGTAGGCGGCCGGCCCGCTGAGCGTACGGTTGTTGCTGAGCGCGTTCTCCAGCATGACGGTCACGGCGTTGCCGGGTCCGATCAGGCGGGGGAGCAGATACACTCCGCCCCAGCCTGGGACCAATCCAAGGAACGCCTCGGGCAAGGCTAGGGCGCCGGCGCCGGTGGAGACTGTCCTGTAGTTGGCGTTGAGTGCGATCTCCAAACCGCCGCCCAGGGCCAGTCCGTTGATGAACACAAAGCTGGGGACGCCAAGGTCATTCAGCGTTGAGTACACATCGTGGCCCAGCTGGGCCATCCAGAGCCCGGCTTCGCGGTCCTTGAGGCTCTTGACGGCTGACAGGTCGGCACCGGCAGCCAAGAAATACGGCTTACCGGTGACGCCCACACCAACAATCTCGCCGCGGGCCGCGCGTCCACGCTGCTCTTGAAGGACAGTGCCCAGCTCCACCAGAGTGTTGGGACCCAGGGTGCTGGGGCGGCGGTGGTCCAGGCCGTTGTCCAAGGTGATGAGGGCAAAGGTGCCAGCGCTGGCAGCGCCGTCAACGCCCGGGAGTGCGATGTCCTTCACATACGAGTGGGTGACCACCTCGTCTGGGAACAGGGCTGCGAGCTGGTGAAAGTCCTGGGCGCTCATGCGGCGCTCCCTTCGGTGGCTGAGGTGGCTGAGGTGGCTGCGGTGGCTGACGTGGCTGCGGTGTTGAAGTGCGGGTTTTCCCAGATGACGGTGGCGCCCATGCCCAGGCCGATGCACATGGTGGTGAGGCCGTAGCGGACCGAGGGGTCTTCCTGGAATTGGCGGGCCAGCTGGGTCATGAGGCGGACACCGGAGGAGGCCAGGGGGTGGCCCACGGCGATGGCGCCGCCATACTTGTTGACCCGGGGATCGTCGTCGGCAATTCCATAGTGGTCAAGGAAGGACAGGACCTGAACGGCGAACGCCTCGTTAATCTCAAACAGGCCAATGTCATCGATGCTCAGACCGGCCAGTTTGAGGGCCTTCTCGGTGGCGGGCACGGGTCCGATGCCCATGACTTCCGGCGCCACGCCGGCGAACGCGTAGGTGACCATGCGCATCTTGACCGGTAACCCAAGCTCCTCGGCGGTCTCCGCGGAGGCCAGCAGTGCCACGGTGGCGCCGTCGTTCAAACCGGCGGCGTTGCCAGCAGTCACGCGGCCGTGGGCGCGGAAGGGGGTATTCAGTGTGGCCAGGTCTGCAACTGTGGTGCCGAGGCGCGGGGGCTCGTCCACGGTGTTCAGGGTCCAGCCCTGCTCGGGTTTGAGGGTGGCCACGGGCACCAGATCGGGCTGGATCTGGCCGTTGGCGTACGCTGCGGAGAGCTTGTTCTGGCTCGCAACGGCGTAGGCGTCGGTGCGGTCCTTGGTGATGGCCGGGAAGCGGTCGTGCAAGTTCTCGGCGGTGTTGCCCATGTTCAGGGCCGCCGGGTCAACAATCCGCTCGGACATGAACCGAGGGTTCGGGTCCGCACCAACTCCCATGGGGTGGTGGCCCATGTGCTCCACGCCGCCGGCAATGACCACGTCGTAGGCGCCGAAACCGATGCCGGAGGCTGTGGTGGTCACGGCTGTCATGGCACCGGCACACATCCTGTCGATGGCAAAGCCGGGAACCGATTGCGGCAGCCCTGCCAGCAGCGCTGCCGTGCGGCCAATGGTCAGGCCTTGGTCACCCGTCTGGGTGGTGGCGGCAATGGCCACCTCGTCGACGCGCTCCGGCGGCAGCGAGGGGTTGCGGCGCATGAGCTCGCGGATGCACTTGACCACCAGGTCATCTGCCCGGGTGGTGGCGTAAATGCCCTTTTCCCCGGCCCGTCCAAAGGGTGTGCGGACGCCGTCAACAAAGACCACGTCCCTAATCTGCCGATTCTGGCTCACCTGGTGCTCCTTGAGTGCGTTCAACGGATGTCGCCGGCCCAAGAAATTTGGGGACGACTGTGTCACACATCATGTTACCCGCGAGTAACTTAGAGTCAAAATCCCCGCTCAAAGTCCGACGGCGTGCCAAACGGGCGATGACGCATGAAATTTCACACGTCATCGCCCGTTTGGCACGCCGTCGGCGGAGGCAGAGGGGCTAGGTGGTCGCTTCCTCGGACCTGGGGGTCTTCGGTTCCTTCGGTGGCAGCGGCTCCGGGTTCAGGAGGGAGTCGGCGAGTAGTTCCGCAGTTTTTTCAATCTGCCACGGGCGGGCGCCAAGTTCGGCCAGCTGGGCTGAGACGCTCTCCACATTGATGCTCGACGGCGGCCGCCAGCACACCCGCCGCAGGAAGTCCGGTGTGAGAACATTTTCGCCGGGAATGTTGATGGACTCGGCGAGATCGTTCAGGCGCTGGCGTGCCGTGGCGTACCTGGCCGCAGCCTCGGGATCCCGCTCGGCCCACACCCGCGGCGGGGGAGGGGTGTTGGTGGAGACCTGCAGGGGCGGCAGGTCGGTGCTGTTCTTGGCGGTTTGGATGGCGTGGAGCCACTTGGGTGCGTCGCGTTTGGCGGCGCGTCCGTGGAAACCGGACAGGCCCAGCAGGGCCGGAACCGTTGTGGGCATGCCTTTGGCGGCGGCCACAATGGCCGAGTCCGGGATGAGCCGGCTGGGGGCGATGTCCCGGTGTTCGGCCAATTTCTCCCGCGTGTACCAAAGCTCGCGGACCACGCCCAGCTGGACCCGGTTGCGGATGGTGTGGGAGCCGGAGGTGCGCCGCCACGGGTCAACGCGCGGGGCGGGTACGCCGGCGTCAATCAGGTGTTGGAACTCCTGGGCGGCGTAATCGAGCTTGCCGTCCTTTTCCAGCAGCGCCACGAGTTCCTCTTGCAGATCAACCAGGACCTCAACGTCGAGGGCGGCGTAGCGCAGCCACGGCTCGGGCAGGGGGCGCTGGGACCAGTCGGCGGCCGAGTGCTCCTTGGCCAGGTGGTAGCCCAGCAGGGATTCCACCACGGCGCCGAGACCGACGCGCGGCAGCCCGGCCAGGCGCGCAGCCAGTTCCGTGTCAAAAAGTTTACTGGGCCACATGCCAACACCTGCCAGGCACGGCAGGTCCTGGCTGGCGGCGTGCAAGATCCACTCCACCCCGTCCAGGGCCTCGTCAATAATCTTCAGGTCATCGAAGGCCTCGGGGTCGATGAGCCAGGTGCCGGCACCTTCGCGGCGGATCTGCACCAGCATGGCGCGCTGGCCGTACCGGAAACCGGAGGCACGTTCCGTGTCAACGGCGGCAGGTCCGTGCCCGCTGGCCAGTGCCGCGGCGCACCGTGCCAGGGCGGGCTGGGTTTCCACGACGGCGGGAATCCCGTCCTGTGGCATATCCAGCACCACCAAATCGGGCAGGTCGCCGAGTTCCACCCGGACACCGTCAATGACCACGCTGGTCAGCGGTGCGGGGGCCAGTTCGACGGCGGTGGCGGCTTCGTGTGCGGCCCCTGTGCCCGCCGGGGTGTTGGAGGGGGAGTCGGTGCCATGGTGTGCAACGGACTTTTTGGCCCGGGCGCGGCTGTGTGCGCTGGATTCTGGGTTGGTCATGATGCCCTTAGTCTACCGAATGGTGCAGGATCTGCTGGGGTGGGAACCGCCGCCGGCCGCGCCGAGCCTCCCACGCAGCGTCACCAGCCGCTGTTGTGGCGCCGCTGTGGGAGTAGTGTCACACCATGCGGCACGGGAGGCAGGCCGGCAAACGTGCAGACCAGATTGCTCCACGCTTGCAGGTGCGCGCGGACATCGGGCCCCTCCGGAGTCCATGAGGCGCGCAGTTCAATGTCAATGGAATCGGGGCGGGAAGCCAGGGCGCCAAAGCCTTCGGAGAGGACGCGGGTGGCCGTGCCGCCCGCGCAGCGGTACCGGGCATCCGCTGCCTCAAGGGCCTCCACCAGCCAGGCCCAGGCCACGTTGCCCAGCAGGGCGTCGTTTCCCATGTCCGCCTCAAGCTGCGCCCGCACATAGGTGACAATGCGGAAGGTGCCGTCCCACAGCTCCGAGCCGTGGGGGTCGTGGAGCAGGATGAAGCGTCCCGTGGCAAGTTCGTCGCCGTCCACCATGACCTCGGCACCAAGTGCCACGCCGAAGGGGGCAAGCCGTGCCGGGGCGGGGACTTCGGCCAGCGTCAATTCGCTGCGGCTTCGCCCCGCCCGCAGGGACGCCAAGGCGGTTTGGAAGTCAGCGGGAAGCTGTGGGATTTGACTCACCTTGGCAGATTATGACGACGCCGGCCTAAACCTCGGCAGGCGCGCCGCAATCAGGGTGCCGCTCTAGGCTGCCAGCTCCGCCTGCAGGGCGGCCACAAAAGCGTCAACATCTGATTCCTGGGTGTCAAAGGAGCACATCCAGCGCACCTCGCGGGCGGCCTGGTCCCAGTCGTAGAAACGGAACTTCTCCCGCAAACGTTCGGCCACGCCGTCGGGCAAGATGGCAAACACGCCGTTCGATTCGGTGGGCTGGGTGCACTGCACGCCGGGCAAGTCCGCTACGGCTGCCCGCAGCCGGGCGGCCATGGCGTTGGCGTGCGACGCCGACCGCAGCCAGAGGTCATCGGCCAGCAGGGCCAGCAGCTGGGCGGAGATGAAACGCATCTTCGAGGAAAGCTGCATGTTCATCTTGCGCAGGTAAATCAGCCCATCGGTGGCCTGCGGGTTCAACGCCACCACCGCCTCGCCAAACATGATCCCGTTCTTAGTGCCGCCAAAGGACAGGACATCCACGCCGGCGTCGGCGGTGAATTCACGCACGGGAACGCCCAGGTGGGCGGCCGCGTTGGCCAGCCGGGCCCCGTCCATGTGGACCTTCATGCCCAGGGAGTGCGCGTGCTCGCAGATGGCACGCACCTCGGCCGGGGTGTAGCAGGTGCCCAGCTCAGTGGTCTGGGTGATGGAGACGGCCAGCGGCTGGGCGCGGTGTTCATCGCCGAACCCCCACGCCTCCTTGTCAATCAGCTCGGGTGTCAGCTTGCCGTTGTCGGTGGGGACGGCCAGCAGCTTCATGCCACCTACCCGCTCCGGGGCGCCGTTCTCATCCATGTTGATGTGAGCGGTTGCGGCGCACACCACGGCACCCCAGCGCGGCAACAGCGACTGCAGGGCCAGCACATTGGCGCCGGTGCCGTTGAAAACGGGGAACACCTCAACGTCGCGGCCAAAGAGCAGCCCCATCTCCTGGCGCAGACGGGTGGTGTAGTCGTCCTCGCCGTAAGCCACCTGGTGCCCGCCATTGGCCGCGGCCACGGCCGCCAAGACTTCCGGGTGGATGCCGGAGTAGTTGTCCGAGGCGAAGCTGATCACAGCGGGGTCGTGAAGCTGGGTGGAGTCGGGGTTCACAGAGACCTTCTCTAGTTAAGGATGACGCGCGCGCCGTTAAGCTCGCTGGCGTCGGTGGAAAACAGCTCCGCCACGGTGCGGCCCAGCAGGCCCACGTCGGTGAAGCCGGGAAATGTGCGTTCGGGGGAGCGGGCCCGCATGGTGTCATCCACCAGGGCCTTCACCACCAGGACGACGGCGGCACTGGAGTTGGGGGCCCCGCCCGCCCCCGTCTGCTTGCCCGCCTCGGCCTCGAAGCCCTGGGCCACGGCCTGCACCCACGTTTCCGCCGCTGCCTTGATGGCGGCGTAGTTGGCATTGCTGGCGGTGGGTGCCGTGACGGAGGTGGAGGAGACGATGGCCAACCGGCCCACAGGGGACGCCGCAAGGTCGGCAAAGAACGCCTTGCTGGTGTTGCGCATGGTCCCCAGCACCGAGGCGTGCAGGAAGTCCCAGTCGGTGTCGCTTTGTTCGGCGATGCCTGCTCCGCCGCGCCAGCCGCCCACCAGGTGGATGAGCCCGTCAAGCGGGCCAAACTCCGTGTGGACCGTGTCCGCCAATTGGGCCACGGCCGCCGGATCGGACAGCTCACACACCAGGGGGACGGCGCCGGCGGTGAGCGTGGCGGCGGCACTGATGCGTCCGGCGTCGGACCCTACCGTGAGCACGCGCATGCCCGCGCCGAGCAGTTCGCGGGCCACGGCAATGCCGGCGGCGCTGCTGCCGCCGGCAATGAGTACCAGGGGAGTTGTCATGGTTTCTAGAGTACCCACTTAGGCAGCACTGGTACCCGTCATGCCGGAGGTGGACTCAATGACGGCGGCCATTTTCTTGTTCAGGGCCTCGTAAAACATGGACAGCGGGAATTCGTCATCCATGACCTGGTCCGTGATTTCACGCAGCGGTGCTGTCAGCGGCAGGGCATCGGGACCCTTGGCCCAGGTGGAGGCGGGATTCGGGGTCAGGGTGGTTGCCACCAGCTGGTAAGCGGCCAACCAGTGCGCCAGCTTGGGACGGTCGATCGAGCGCCAGTAGAGGTCCTCGATCTCACGACCCAGCGCAATCACCACCTCCGGAACCTGGTCCCAATCGATGGTCAGGCGGGTGTCCGTCCAGTGCAGCACGTGGTGCTGGTGCAGCCAGGCGAAGAGCAGCTGCCCGCCCAGTCCGTCATAGTTGCGGACACGGGAACCGGTGATCGCGAAACGGAAGATCCTGTCAAAGATCACGGCGTACTGCACCAACTTGGCGTGCTGACGGGCTTCGGGGGAGGCGGCCTCGTCATGTTCAATGGCCACCGATTCGCGGTATGCCGTCAAGTCGCAGCGCAGTTCCTCCAGCGAGTACAGGAAGTACGGCATGCGCTGCTTGATCATGAACGGGTCAAAGGGCAGGTCGCCGCGCATGTGGGTCCTGTCGTGGATCAAGTCCCACATGACGAAGGTTTCCTGGGTGAGCGCCTGGTTCTCCAACAGTTCCAGGGCGTCGGCCGGCAGTTCCAGGCGGGTGACCTTGGCGGCCTCGCGCACCACCCGGCGGAAGCGGGCAGCCTCACGGTCCTGGAAGATGGCGCCCCAGGTGAAGGTCGGTGTCTCCCGCACGGCCACGCTCTCCGGGAACAGCACAGCTGAGTTGCTGTCATAGCCGGGGGTGAAGTCAATGAAGCGCAGCGGGACGAAAAGCTTGTTGGAGTAGTTGCCGGCTTCCAGCTCGCCGATGAACTCGGGCCAGATGACCTCCACCAGAACGGCTTCCACCAGGCGGGAGGTTGAGCCGTTTTGGGTGTACATGGGGAACACCACCAGGTGACCCAGGCCGTTGATCCGGTGTTCCTGCGGGTTGAAGGCCAGCAGTGAGTCCAGGAAGTCTGGGACGCCCAGGCCCTGCCCCACCCACGTGTCAAAGTCCTGCACCAAAAGGTGCAGGTATTCGCCGTCGTGCGGGAAGTGCGGGGCCAGGTCCTTGATGGAAACCGTGATGGTTTCGATCAAGGACGCGGCGGCGCCATGATCCTGTGGCTCGGGCACGGAGCCGTCCTTGACTTGCAGCAATGCCAACTGCGTGGCCGCGTTTTTCAGGGCCAGCCAGGCAGGATCGGCTGCCAGCGTGCCGTAGTCAAATGTGCTGGCATCCGTTGTTGCCACGGATGCCGATGCCAAGGAAAGAGTCATGGGATTTGTCCTTTACTACTGTGCGTTCAGGTCTTTTCCCGAGCGTAGCAACGGAACAGCAAATCTAATGTGCAAATGCCTCGAGCATAAGAAACTCTCGTGCTCAGGTGTTTTCTGGTGCTTCTGGCAACAGCGCCACCGGACCCTCACGCAGTTTCAGGCTCACCGAGTTGATGCAAAAACGTTGGTCCGTGGGAGTGCCATAGCCCTCGCCCTCAAAAAGGTGGCCCAGGTGCGAATCGCACGCCATGCACCGCACCTCAATGCGCTTCATCCCCAAGGTGGTGTCATGCAGGTAGCGCACGGTGCCCTCTGCCAGCGGGGCATAGAAGGCGGGCCAGCCGCAATGTGCGGAGAACTTTTCCTTGGAGGTGAACAGTTCGGCGCCACAGGCCCGGCACTCGTAGACGCCTTCCTGGGTGGAGTCCCAGTATTCTCCGGTGTACGGCCTTTCGGTGCCGGCCTGGCGCAGCACCTGATACTCCGCCGGAGTGAGCTCGTTGCGCCATTGTTGCTCGGTCTTTACTACTGCAGGCGTGGCCTGGTTTTCAGAGGTGGTCATAGTTGTTCCAACGTTTAGGAGTCGCCAATAAATCCCGAACCCGAGTACAAATGCAAAACGGGCAGACCGAGCTTGCGCTGTGCCTGATGCGCCCAGTCCTGCCGGAAGGTGTCGGCTACTGCATGGGGGCGGGTGACCACAACTGCCTGCCGGGCACCAGTCTCGGTGACCTTGGCAACCAGGGAGGCAACGGCGTCGCCCACGGCAACGCTGCCGCTGAACTTGACACCGGAAGCCGCCAAGACGGCCAGGGACTCCGCCAGCGTCTCATTGGCCTCGGCACGCACGGCGTCGGCGTCTGGCTTCTCCCGGATTTCACGCAGGGCACCGGGCAGATCCAGCATGGTCAACTGGTCAATGACATCCACAAACAAATTCCGTTTGGTGTCGGCAGGAACCAGCAGCACCAGTTCCACGTCGTCCTCGGGGCCATACAAATCGGAAATGTTGGTCACGTCCACGGCGGTCAGCGGTTCTTCGGTCAGGATGATGATCGTATCGCTCATGGCACCAGCTTAGGCTTCCGTGGACTATAAACAATGCCACGCGGGCAAGTTGTGCGAAGAAAGTTACGGATGTGTCCGGTGTGCCGCTCGACGCGCCCCGGCGTGGTGGGCACAATGGTCCTATGGCTACCTCGGTGCAGCAGTCCAACAAATGGCTTAAATGGGGCGCCCTGGGCGCCGGAGCGGCAGGAATTGGGGCCGCGGTGGTGGTCACGGCCACCTCCGGGCTGGCAGCTTATTTTGCCCGCAGGGTGGTGACACCTGAGAAGCAGCGTGTTGCCGACATCGCCATCCTGGCCGTCATAGCCAACGGCCCCGAGCAGCAGGTGGTGCTTGAGGCCACAGCTGACACCATCATTGAGGGCAGCTACGGCCTGTACTTCAATGACAGCACAGCCCACGCCATCATTGGCCGGATCATTTCCTATGTGCCGCGCGAAGGCAGCATCACCCGCGAGGTGCTCGCCGTCTATGGCGGCGATCTTCGCATGGCAACGGCAGGATGGTGGTCCGGCAACCTGTATTCCCATCCCGAACAGCTGGACCTGCCGTACGAGGATGTCACACTCAACCTGCCGGTTGGCGAGGCGCCGGCCTGGCTGATTCCGGCGCTGAACCCCGGACCCACCTGGGCCATCATGGTCCATGGCCGCGGTGCCACCCGCACCGAAGGATTGCGTGCCATTGCCACGGCGCACCGGCTGGGCATGAGCGCGCTGCTGATGTCCTACCGGAACGACGGCGAAGCGCCAGCCACCCCGGATGGCAGGTACGGTCTAGGCATCACCGAGTGGCAGGACGTGGAGGTGGCCATTGACTTTGCCATCTCCCGCGGTGCCAAGGACGTGGTCCTGTTTGGGAATTCCATGGGCGGGGCCATCAGCCTGCAGGCAGCCGACCAGGCCCGCAACCGCAAGCATGTTCTGGCCATGGTGCTCGACGCCCCCGTCATCAGCTGGGTCAATGTCTTAGCCCACCAGGCCCAGGTGAACCGGATCCCGGACTATATTGGCCGGTACGGCCAGCTCATGCTCAGCCATCCGCTGGGCCGGCGCATCACGGGCCTGGCAGCGCCCGTGGACTTCAAGAGCATGGACTGGGTGGCCCGCGCCATTGAGCTGCGGACGCCGTCGTTGATCCTGCACAGCATTGACGACGACTTTGTCCCCTACGAGCCCACCGCCGAACTCGCCCGGCGCAACCCGGAGATGGTCACTTTTGAACCGTTCAGCAAGGCACGGCACACCAAGGAGTGGAACGTTGACCCGCAGCGTTGGGAAAGCGCCGTGGAAACCTGGCTGCGACCCCGCCTGGGCCGGTACGGGCTGCCGCGAGAGTAGCGCGTTGCGGCGTCCCGCCTAGCCCGGGGCGCCGATCTTGGCCGTGGTCGCCTTGGTCAGGCTGATGAGGTCGGTGGGGGAGAGCTCCACGTCGAACCCACGCCGGCCGCCGGAGACGTAGATGGACTCACTGAGCAATGCCGATTCATCCAACACCGTGGGGGATTGCTGGCGCTGGCCAAGGGGTGAAATGCCGCCCAACACATAGCCTGTGCGGCGCTGGGCTGCGGCGGGATCGGCCATCGTTGCCTTCTTGTGGCCAACCGCCTGGGCCAGGGCCTTCAGATCCAGCATCCCGTTGACCGGGACAATGGCCACCATCAGGGTTCCGGCCACATCCGCCATGAGGGTTTTGAAGACACGCTCCGGCGGGACGCCAAGAACCTCTGCTGCCTCCATGCCGTAGCTAGTGTTGGCGGGATCATGCGCATAGCTGTGGGCGGTGAACGGAACTCCCGCTGCCGTGAGAGCGAGCGTCGCCGGGGTGCCTGCACTGGCGGGCGGGGTCTTTTTGGCCATGCAGACATTATGTCAGCGTGCTACTGCCCTGCGAAAAATCGGGCTGCGGAGAATGCGGCCATGAAAAATGCCCCACCATGTCTCCATTACGAGAGGGAGACATGGTGGGGCATTTCATGAGGACATTTGTTGTTAAGCAGCGGGGCGAACACCGGCAGTGATCTTGCGCTTAACGCGTCCCAACATGGCGGACATGCCGCGCATGCGCAGGGGCGAGATGGCGCGTGTCAGTCCCAATTGCTCAGGCATGTCATCGGGAATGGCCAGGATCTCCGCAGCCGTCAAACCATCCAGTCCCTCGAACAGGACCGAGGCAAAGCCCCGGGTGGTGGGTGCTTCCGGGGGAGCCTTGAAGAAGAGTCGGATAACCTCACCCGTGTCAGTCTGCTCAGACTCAACCGTCAGGAACAGCGGCGACTGGCATTCCATCACCTGTTCCAACAGCTCGGGATGGTTAGTGAGACGTTCGGGCAAGTCCGGCAGGGACCGCGAGAACTCCAGAAGCAGGGTGAGACGGTCGCGCTCCTCTAGTTCCTGGAAATCGTTGACGATCTCGGCCAGTGACGGCGGAAGTGCTGGTGAAGTAGTCATTCTCTAAACAGTACGATTCTTTCTCATAACCCGGTAGCTGGGGATCAGTTGGTCGTGGGCAGTTCGCCACGCTCGGAACCAATGGCGATGGGAACACGGACAGCGTTGCCCCATTCGGTCCAGGAACCGTCGTAGTTGCGCACCGTGTCAAAGCCCAACAGGTACTTCAACGCGAACCAGGTGTGGCTGGAGCGCTCGCCGATGCGGCAGTACGCCACAACGTCGTCGCCGGGAACCAATCCAGCCTCATCCAGGTACAGGGCTTCGAGTTCTTCGCGGCTGCGGTAGCTACCGTCTTCTGCTGCGGCGCGAGCCCACGGGATGGACGCGGCCGTGGGAATGTGGCCGCCCCGCAGGGTACCTTCCTGGGGGTAGGCGGGCATGTGGGTGCGCTCGCCGGTGTACTCCTCGGTGGAGCGGACATCGATCAGCGGCTTGCCCAGGTGTGCCAGCACGTCATCCTTGTAGGCGCGGATGGGGGCGTCGTTGCGTTCCACCACCGGGTAACCGGCGGAGGGGGAGGAGGGTGTGGACTCGGTGGTCAGTTCGCGCCCCTCGGCAATCCACTTGTCGCGGCCGCCGTCGAGCAGGCGGACATCTTCGTGGCCGAACAAGGTGAAAACCCACAATGCGTAGGCAGCCCACCAGTTGGACTTGTCGCCATAGACAACCACCGTGGTGTCGCGCGAGATGCCCTTGGCGGTGGAGAGGAGGGCAAAAGCCGCGCCGTCGATGTAGTCCCGGGTAACGTCGTCGTTCAGGTCAGTGTGCCAGTCAATCTTGACCGAGCCGGGGATGTGGCCTGTCTCGTACAGCAGCACGTCCTCGTCGGACTCCACCACCACTAGGGCGCCGTCTGCCGTGGCACCGCTGGCCAGGGCGTCCGCGAGCCACTGCGTGGAAACCAGGCGCTCCGGGTGGGCGTAGGCGGCGAATTTCTCGTTTGATTCAACTGCAATAGGCATGATGCCCCTTCGTATAAAGCGTGCCGCCGCGAATTGAGGTGCGGCGGCTGTTCCTGACTATCAGCGTAACCAGTTGGGGCTCGCTTTACTTCCCGGCCGTTAACGCAAGGCAATATGGGGTGGGTATTCTTGTATCCGTGATGCGCCTATCACGAACGCCTGAAAATTTTTGATGATGGGAAACATCCTTGGTACACGTTGAGCAACTTTCCACCCGCCGCCCGGCAGTTTCGGTGGAGGAACTGCTGGCGGGATTCGTCCCGTCGCCGCGTTTTGGTGAGGTTGCCTTCGCCACCTACCGCCCGGACCCTTCCCAGCCCTCACAGGCCGAGGCCGTGACCATGCTGCAAGAATTTGCTGCCGGCGCCGCGCACAAGCCCGCCACCGGCCTGCGGAAACTCTTCGGCGGAAAGCCCAAGGTCCCCGCCGGTCGCGCCGGAATCTACCTCGACGGCGGCTTTGGCGTGGGCAAGACCCACCTGCTGTCCTCCCTGTGGCACCAAGTGAAGGGCCCCAAAGCTATCGGCACCTTCGTTGAGTACACCAACCTGGTGGGCGCCTTGTCCTTCCGCAAAACCGTCGAGGCGCTCAGTGCCTACAAGCTGGTCTGCATTGACGAGTTTGAGTTGGACGATCCCGGAGACACCGTGCTGATGTCGCGTCTCATGCGTGAACTGGCCGACGCCGGTGTGAAGCTCGCTGCCACCTCCAACACCCTGCCGGGGTCCCTGGGCGACGGGCGCTTTGCGGCCGTTGACTTCCAGCGCGAGATCCAGGTGCTGGCGGACCAGTTCGAGATCCTGCACATTGACGGGGAAGACTTCCGCCACCGCGGCCTGCCCACCCCTCCGGAGCCGGTTGCCAACAGCGACCTGGATGCGCGCATGCGCCAGGACTTTGCCGGGCGCACAGTGGCCGTGGATGACTTTGGCACGCTGGTTGACCACCTGGCCGGCGTCCACCCGTCGCGGTACCGCCAGATGCTCGCCGGCATTGACGCGGTGGTGTGGCGCAACGTCCACACCATCACCGAGCAGTCCGTTGCGCTGCGTTTTGTGGTGCTGGCCGACCGGCTGTACGACAAGGATGTGCCGATCCTGGCCAGTGGAGCTCCCTTGGATCAGCTGTTCACCCCGGAAATGATGGCCGGCGGCTACCAGAAAAAGTACTTCCGTGCCGTTTCGCGACTAACGGCGCTGGCCCGTGAGGCCCAGGAACTGAGTGTGCCCGCGCCCGTGGGGTAGCCGGCTCGGCGCTTAAACGCGGAAGGCGTCGGTGCCGTCTCTCGACGGGACCGACGCCCCCTTGACGCTCTGATCAAGAGCGAAGTGAGTTACTTTGCTGCGCCGTCTACAAAACCTGACGCGGCCTGCTGCGCTGAGTCGATCTGGTCCTTGAACTTGTCACCAGTCTTCTCATCGACAAAGTCACCAACTTTTTCAATGCCATTCTTGATGGCGTCTTCCTTGCCGGCGATCAGTCCCTCAGCCTTGCCCTTGATATCGTCAAAAATAGACAATAGGCACCTCCCTTCGCTCCTGGGGTCTTTTGCGCCCCAACTTTTTCCAGCCTAGTGGGTGAGGACATGTTGTCAACCGTATTTTTGCTGGCAGTTTGCCGTATCTTTTTTGCTCCCCCGCTAGATGTGCCAGACTGGATGATGCCAGATGGCACCCGGACGAGGTGCGCCGTACCCGGCCAGCGACAAGACGGCGTCTAGGAGAAAAAGTCATGGCCTGGATTATTTTGATCGTCTCGGGATTGCTCGAGGCTGTGTGGGCCACGGCCCTGGGAAAGAGCGAGGGCTTTAGTAAATTAGCCCCCAGCATTGTGTTTGTTGTGGCGTTGATTGCCAGCATGGCCGGGCTTGCCTGGGCCATGCGCACCCTCCCCATTGGGACCTCGTACGCGGTGTGGGTGGGCATTGGCGCAACGCTAACGGTTGCCTACGCCATGATCACCGGCACGGAAGCCGTCTCACTGCTGAAGATCCTGCTGTTGCTGGGCCTGGTGGGCTGCATCGTGGGGCTCAAGCTCGCCCACTAACCCTTCGAAATGGCGGGCCCGGCACGCCGCGCTGCCGAAGTGGTGATTCGCTGTTGATATATGGGCAGCGAATTGCCACATCGGCAGCGCTCTGCCCCCGCAGCTCGTTTTGGGCACGAAAAAGCCCCTCTGGTCAGCGTTGGTGCTGATCAGAGGGGCTTTATCTTTGGGTGGGCGATACTGGGTTCGAACCAGCGACCTCTCCGGTGTGAACGGAACGCGCTACCACTGCGCCAATCGCCCAAGATGAACTGCATAATCGCCAAGCGATACATGCGCGTTCCTGTGGTGCGTTCAAAACAATAGCTCAAACTTTCCCGTGCTCATAATCGCCCGTTTTCTCATGCAGTGCTGCCACACGCTGTCTCCGCAGCGTGCGTACCGATCGCCCCACTACTGCGGCACCCAAGGTGGCCTAAAAGCAGTGGGCGAGTGGCCGGCGTCGAACATTAATAGTGGAAATGTGACGAGCGCCTCACGGGAAATTGTGGGTGAACGTGGCAAAAACACCCCGAAAACGCCCAGGAATCACATGGTTGTAATTCGAATGAAAGTGCCATCCGCCGCGCCATCTCAACGATCTTGAGTGACTGTCACGGCCAGGGCGCTCAGGAGTGCGTGGTCGATTTGGTGATTGGGAAAGGCCTCGGGTATTGTTTTTACCGCAGCAACACGGACTACCGAAGCGGAGACGCAAACGGAGAAAATGTTACTCATGCGGTTGTAGCTCAGCTGGTAGAGCACCACCTTGCCAAGGTGGATGTCGCGAGTTCGAATCTCGTCAACCGCTCGCATGACACAGTTCAGTATTCATGGTGGGGTGGCCGAGAGGCGAGGCAACGGACTGCAAATCCGTGCACACGGGTTCGAATCCCGTTCCCACCTCCAGTTTGACTGACACAAGGTATTTTGCTGTATAGTTCAGCGGGATGCATTGGGCGATTGGCGCAGCGGTAGCGCGCTTCCCTGACACGGAAGAGGTCACTGGTTCGATCCCAGTATCGCCCACGAATGAGCCTAGCTCGTTCAGCTGATGCAAATCAGTAAGCAGTAAATGCGGTTGTAGCTCAGCTGGTAGAGCACCACCTTGCCAAGGTGGATGTCGCGAGTTCGAATCTCGTCAACCGCTCGGATGTATGCAAAAAAACTGCCGGAATCCTGTTGGATTCCGGCAGTTTTATGCGGTGCTCTGTATTTTGGCGCACTTTGGGCGATTGGCGCAGCGGTAGCGCGCTTCCCTGACACGGAAGAGGTCACTGGTTCGATCCCAGTATCGCCCACGAATGAGCCTAGCTCGTTCAGCTGATGCAAATCGGTACAGCAGTAAATGCGGTTGTAGCTCAGCTGGTAGAGCACCACCTTGCCAAGGTGGATGTCGCGAGTTCGAATCTCGTCAACCGCTCAATAAAGAAATGCCGGAATCCACAGGGTTCCGGCATTTCTGTTTAACCCGTGAGCTTACGCTGGGTGGACTTATCCACAGCTGAGCCCCCTAGTGCGCCGCGGTGTCCGACGGTAGTGGAATAGTAGAGGTATGACAGCACCAGCTTTGGCACACAGCACCGAATTGGGGCGCATGTACGCCCGTTCCCTGCAGGACCCGCCCAAGGTCCCTTCCATCACCACGGTCATTGGCCAGCAATCCAACACCCTGGACGGCTGGATTGGTTACATGGCGGCAACCGCCGTGGCGAAACACCCTGATCTGGGTGCCGCCGTGGGCAATCCGGGTCAGTTGCGCACAGTGGTGCGGGACAGCTCCAACGCGGCTGAGCAGTTCCGCGACGCGGCGGCGGCCCGTGGCGACAGGGTGCACAACTACTGCGAACAGGTGGCCCTGCGCGCCCTGGACAGGCCACACCAATTGGCGGAGGCCCGTGAGGCCCTGGCCGAGCAGGGCGAAGAAAACTTCGCCCTGCGTTTTGACACGTGGTGGGAGGACTACCAGGTCAAGCCACTGGCCCCGGAGGTCACCGTCTGGAATGAAACACTGGGCTATGCCGGGACCCTGGACCTGGTGGCCACCATTGGCGGCAAGCTCTGCATCATCGACTACAAAACCAAGGGCACCGACAGGAACGGACAGGTCAAGAGCCTAGATGCCAAGGTGGTCATGCAGTTGGTTGCCGGCATGAAGGCCGAGGAGTCCGTTGTTGACGAATCCGCCGGCACCTGGGAACCCTGGAAGTACGGTGCTGACCCCATCCTGCTCGGCGTTGCCATCGGCGAAACCGAAGTCCGCACACTGCGGGCCAACCCTGAAGTGCTCAAGGCCCACTGGTTTAAGTTCGCCTCGCTGCGCCGTGTGTGGCAAACCTCATTGGATGCCGCCGCCGCAGGGACACCTTTGCTGGAAATTTCGCCGCCCGGACGTTGAGCGCCAACTAGACTTAGAAGCCCCAGCATTCCCCTGAACCGGAACGCATCAATTCCAAAGTGAGGTCCCCACCCATGGCCATCCTGAGCATTCGCATCATTGGCGACCCTGTCCTGCGAACAGTGGCCGAGGAAGTGACAACCTTTGGTCCCGAACTGGCCAAGCTCATTGACGACATGCATCAGACAATGGTGGATGTTCGCGGAGCCGGCCTGGCGGCACCCCAAGTTGGTGTCAACAAGCAGATCTTCACGTATTCGGTGGATGGCCAGGAAGGCCACATCATCAATCCCATCCTGGTGGCCAGCGACGACTTTGCGCCTGCGCAGGATGCTGAAGGTTGCTTGTCAGTGCCGGGGTTGGGCTACAAGGTTGAGCGTCACAGGTGGGTGCGCATCACGGGCGTGGACAAGAACGGTCACCCCATCGACATGGAGGCTACAGGCGTTCTGGCCAAGTGCTTCCAGCACGAGACGGACCACCTGATGGGCAAGCTCTATGTTGACCGCCTTGAAGGAGAGGACCGCAAGGACGCCCTGCGCGCCATTCGCACCGCCAACTACCACGATGTGACGGCACAAACTGTTGCCAAGCGGGCCCGCACCGTGGGCTCCGCATTTGGTGCAGGCGCCGCCCAATGAGGGTACTTTTTGCCGGAACACCAGCTGTGGCACTGCCGTCCCTGGAGGCCCTGCGCGCCGCCGGGCACGAGATTGTTGCCGTCCTGACCCGCCCCGACGCGCCGCTGGGCCGCAAACGGGTGCTCACGCCGTCGCCCGTTGCTGCCCGCGCGCAGGAACTTGGCCTGCCCGTCATCAAGGCCAACACGATCGACGCCGAAACTGCCGCGGCCATCGCCGCCGCAGCGCCGCAGGTGGGCGCCATTGTTGCCTATGGTGCGTTGATTCCCGAAGCCGCGCTGACCATTCCCAGCCTTGGCTGGATCAACCTGCACTTCTCCTTGCTCCCATCGTGGCGCGGCGCAGCCCCCGTACAGCACTCCGTCATCAACGGGGACCAGGTGACGGGTGCCGCCACCTTCCAGCTGGAAAAGGGCCTGGACACGGGCCCCGTGTACGGCACCATGACTGAGGGCATCCGCCCCACAGACACCAGCGCCGAGCTGCTGGAACGGCTCTCCCACAGCGGTGCGGTGCTCCTGGCCCAAACCATTGACGGCCTGGCCGCAGGGGCGCTCAGCGGTGTTACCCAGCACGGCGACATTTCGTTGGCCCCCAAACTGACCCTGGAAGACGGCCACGTGCGCTGGAGCGATCCGGCCCTGGCGATCGACCGGCGAGTGCGCGGGGTCACCAACGAACCCGGCGCGTGGACGCTACTCGGCGGCCAACGCTTCAAACTGGAACCGGTAGTGCTGCGTCCGGATGTCACCGATCTTGCGCCGGGGCAGCTTCGCGCCGAGGCAAAATCTGTGCTGGTGGGCACGGGATCGCACGCCATTGAGCTAGTGAGCGTGCAACCAGCAGGCAAAAAACTTATGAAAGCAACAGACTGGGCCCGTGGCCTGGCCAACAAGGAAGATGTGGTGTTTGAATGACCAGCGAGCAAGGCGGACGTTCGAGCCACCAAGGCAACCGATCGGGGCAGGGCGGCAATTCCGGAGGTGTCCGGCGTCGTGATGATGCAGGGCGCGAGCGGAACCGCAGCACCACGCGCAACCGGACAGATACTGCTCCCGGGCAGCGCACCCGAGTAGCCGATCCGGCGCGCCTGGTGGCCTTCGAAGTATTGCGGGCAGTCTCCGCTGACGACGCCTACGCCAACCTGGTCCTGCCCACGCGGATCCGCAAGCACGGCCTGGACCGCCGCGACGCCGGCTTCGCCACGGAACTCACCTATGGTGCCTTGCGCGCCCAGGGCACCTATGATGCCATCCTTGCCCAGTGCGTGGACCGCCCACTTAGCGAGCTGGACCCGGCCATTTTGGATGCCCTGCGCATTGGCGCCCACCAGCTCATGGCCATGCGCGTGCCCACGCACGCCGCCCTGGACCAGACTGTTGGCTTGGCCCGCGCCGTCATTGGTGCAGGCCCGTCGGGCTTGGTCAATGCTGTGCTGCGCAAGGTGGCTGCCAAGGAATTGCCGCAGTGGCTCAGCGAGCTCACCGAGGGTCTCAGCGACGACGTGAAGATTGCCTCGATTGAGCATTCCCACCCGGAATGGATTGTGCGTTCCATGCGCCAGGCCCTGGTGGCCCACGGCCGTGACGTCTCCGAGATCACGGCATTGCTGGAGGCCGACAACGAGGCCCCCGTGGTGAACCTTGTGGCCCTGCCGGGCCTGGGTGATCTGTCCGAGGCGTTCGAGGCCGGCTTCACGCCCGGTGAATTGGTGGCCGATTCCGCGTTGTCCTCCGGCGGCGACTTGAGCCGTCTGGAGAGTGTCCGTGACGGTTCAGTCCGGGTTCAAGACGCCGGTTCGCAGCTGGTGGCCAGGGCTTTGGCGGCCGTGGAGATCACCTCCGAGCCGAACGACGGCGAGGAGCGCTGGCTTGACCTGTGTGCCGGCCCCGGTGGAAAGGCGGCCCTACTGGCAGCCCTCGCCGCGGAAAAGGGTGCCTGGATTTTGGCGAACGAGCCCTCCGTGCACCGCGCCAAGCTGGTCTCCCAAGCCCTCGCGGCAGTCCCTGCCGACACCTGGACCGTGCGCACGGGCGACGGCCGCGACATTGGCAAGGAGCACCCGGAAGCCTTTGACAGGATCCTGGTTGACGCGCCCTGCACGGGACTGGGGGCCTTGCGCCGTCGCCCGGAATCCCGGTGGCGCCGCAAGCTCTCCGACGTGACCCAGCTGGGCCCGCTGCAGCGTGAACTGCTGACATCGGCACTCTCGGCGGTGAAGCCCGGCGGCGTGGTTGCGTACGTGACCTGCTCCCCGCACGTGGCCGAGACCATCGCCGTGGTGGAGGACGTGATGCGCAAGCGTGACGATCTTGAACTGCTCGACGCCGGTGCGGCCCTTGACGCTGTCAGCCTCAGCCACAACGTGGGTGCCGGCAACACCACCTCGGCCGTGCCTGCCCACCAGAAAATGGCGCAGCTGTGGCCGCACATCCACCAAAGCGATGCCATGTTCCTTGCGTTGATCCGCAAGAACTAGCCCGCCTGCACCGCCACAGGCGCTACACGTGGCACAGCAGAAAATCCCAGCAGAAAAGATGAGGCTTCTTCGTGACCAGTAATCCGCTCAAATGCTGCATCAACCCGAGCATTTTGTCCGCCGACTTTGTCAACCTCCAAGCGGAGTTGGCGCGCATCAGCAACGCCGACGCCGTCCACGTTGACGTCATGGACAATCACTTTGTGCCGAATCTGACCCTGGGGCTTCCTGTAGTGGAGCGGATCCAGCAGGTCAGCCCCATTCCCTTGGACGCGCATCTGATGATCGCCGACGTGGACAGGTGGGCCCCGCAGTATGCGGACGCCGGCCTGGCCTCGGTGACGTTCCATGTTGAGGCATCCAACGCCCCCATTAAACTGGCCCGTGAACTGCGTGCCCGCGGGTCCAAGGCGGGCATGGCGCTGCGCCCGGCCACGCCCGTGGAACCCTATCTGGACCTGCTCACCGAACTGGACATGTTGCTCATCATGACGGTTGAACCGGGTTTCGGTGGGCAGTCGTTCCTAGAGCTGACCCTGCCCAAGATCCGCCGGGCCAGGGCAGCCATCGAAGGCAGCGGCGTCAACGTGGCCATTCAGGTGGACGGCGGCATTACCGAGGAAACCATCACCCGTGCCGCCGAGGCCGGGGCCAACATTTTTGTGGCCGGATCGGCCGTTTACGGCAAGCCTTCGCCGGAGGCAGCCATCGAATCCTTGCGGGCCAAGGGTCAGCTGGCCTTCGGCTAAGCCCGCCTCCGCCCAACTATGACGCAGTAGTTGCATCGGATAACGCTTTCCTGGCGGAATTCGGTGCAATAACTGCGCCACAGATTTAGGGGCGGGAATGAATCGGACTCACCGCGCATTACACAAGAAGTAAGCAATGCAAATGGCGCCGTAAAAGGTGCCATACTGTAAGTGCTGTTCGCAATTGCGGGCAGCAAAAAAGAAGTATCACGTGCTCCGGGGTCGGTGTAATTCCGAACCGGCGGTTATAGTCCGCGACCCGCGCGCAGCCAGCTGGAAACAGCTTGCAGCGCACGGTTGATCTGGTGAAATTCCGGAACCGACAGTTAAAGTCTGGATGGGAGAAGCACGAACAGTTTTGGCCACCCGCCAAAGGTGTCGCAGCAGCATACGCTGTTGCCGCCGTCGTACGGGTGAGCCCATTCTGTCGTTACCCCCGGAGCCATCGCGGTCTTGAAAGGGTAAAGGTAACGATGGACTTTCTGCGATGGCTCTTTGACGCCAAACTTGAATTCGCCGGTGGCGGATTCCTGCTCTGGCGTGAAGTCATAGGCAATCTTTTTGGGCTCGCCAGCGCCCTCGGCGGAATGCGCCGTAAAATCTGGGCATGGCCCGTGGGCATCATTGGCAACGTCCTGCTGTTCACAGTTTTCATGGGCTCAGTCTTCGGCTCGGCCGATCACGTCAACCTGCTGGGCCAGGCCGGCCGCCAAATCATGTTCATCGCGGTCTCCGTGTACGGCTGGCACCGGTGGAGCCAAACCCGTCATGGGAAGCTCGACGGCGGCACCCACGTTGGCGAGGCCGTTGAGCCGCGCTGGGCCGGAGTCCGCGTACGCTGGGCCCTGGTGGGCACCATGATCGCCGGCACAGCAATTCTCACCCCCATTTTCCGCGCCATGGGTTCTTACGAACCCGTCTGGGCCGACGCCTGGATTTTCATGGGCTCCCTTTTGGCAACCTACGGGATGGCCAAGGGCTGGGTGGAGTTCTGGCTCATCTGGGTGGCCGTGGACCTGGTGGGCGTCCCGCTGCTCTTTAGCGCCGGCTACTATGCCTCAGCGTTCATGTATATCTTCTACGGCGCCTTTACGCTGGCTGGATTCTTTGTGTGGTGGCGGGTGCGGCGCACCAGCGACGCCTTGGCTGGCCAGGTATCAGTGGATGCCACGTTCCCCGACATCACTGTGAGCAATCGAGAGGTCAAATCATGAATTTCAGCACCCTGGACCAGGGCGGTTCGAGCCCCGAACCCGAGCACTTCACCCACGCTGAGGTGCTCGGCATGGAGACTGCGCTCTCGGCGGCTCGTCAGGGCGTCCGCAGCTCCAACCCGTTGGTGGGGGCTGTAATCATCGACGCCGACGGTACGTTCCTGGCCATCGGCTATCACAAGGGGGCCGGCACTGCGCACGCCGAAGCTGATGTGATCAACCGCCTGCTCGGCACCGGTGTGAAGCGCGACCTCTCGGCGGCAACCCTCATCGTCACCCTCGAGCCGTGCAGCCACGTGGGCCGGACCGGGCCCTGCACCCAGGCCATTTTGGACGCCGGAATTGGCAATGTGGTGTTTGCGGTGTCGGATCCGAACGAGATGTCGGCCGGGGGAGCGGAGATCCTGCACAATGAGGGCATCAACGTCCGCATGGGGTTGATGGCCGCCGAGGCCGAAGACCTCAACCGGCAGTGGTTTGTTGCCGTCCGGGAGAACCGGCCCTTCATTACCGCCAGGCTGGCCCAAACAGTTGACGGGCGGATTGCGGCGGTTGACGGCACCAGCCAGTGGATCACCTCCAAGGAATCCCGGCAGGACTCCCACGAGCTGCGCGCCCGGGTGGATGCCATTGTGGTGGGCACCGGAACCGTGATTGCAGACAACCCGAGGCTCAACGCCCGCGCCGCCGACGGCACGGCAGCAGCCAGGCAACCCCTGCGCGTGGTGATGGGCATGCGCGAGATTCCTGCGGACGCAGCCGTCCGTGGCGATGCTGGCGCCGACGACTTCCTGGCGCTGCAAACCCACGATCCGGCCGCCGTCGTACGGGAATTGAAGTCACGCGGAGTGGGGCACCTGATGATTGAGGGCGGCGCCATGATCAACGCGGCGTTCCTGGCGCAGGGGCTGGTGGATGAGCTGGTTGTCTACCTTGCCCCGACCCTGTTGGGCGCCGGCATTCCGGCCCTGACCGATCTGGGCATTGGAACCCTGGAAAACGCCCAACGTTGGGAATGGGACAGCACCACCCGGGGGCCCGTGGAAATTCTGGGCCCGGACCTAAAATTGACGTTGATGCCGGCCAAGGCCGCCAGCGTGGAAGGAAAATAGCGCATGTTTACTGGAATTATTGAGGGCCGCGGCACTGTGGTAAGTCTTGAGCAGCAGCCGGAGTCGGACAGCGCCGTGCTGGTGCTCCGGGCCGGATCGGTGCTGGACGGGCTCAACCTTGGCGGCTCCCTCGCCGTCAACGGTGTATGCCTGAGCGCCGTGCGCCTGGACGCCGGAACGGTTGAAGTTGATGTCATGGGCGAGACGCTCAAGCGCACCACAACGGGTGCGCTGCAGGTGGGCGACACCGTGAACCTGGAACGCTGCGTCGTGGCTGGGGGGCGGTTGGACGGCCATGTTGTGCAAGGCCACGTGGACGGTGTTGGCTCCCTGCAAGAACGCGAGAACCAGGGCAAGTGGGACCGCCTGCGCTTTGCTGTGCCCCGCGAGTTATCGCGCTACATTGCCGAGAAGGGGTCCATCGCTATCGACGGCGTATCCCTCACCGTCACGGCCGTCAGCCCGGCGGCCTTGCCTGAACAGTGGTTTGAGGTGGGCTTGATTCCCGTCACGCTGGAAAAGACGGGCCTTGGCGCCAAGGGCGTGGGCGGCACCGTCAACCTGGAAGTGGACGTGCTGGCCAAATACGCTCAGCGCCTGCTGGAATTTAGCACACCCGGGGCGGATGCCCCGTGAGCGCCGTAACAGATCCCGTCACACTGCTGGACCCCGTCCCGCTGGCCATTGCCGCGATGGCCCGGGGCGAGGCGGTCCTAGTGGTGGATGACGCGGACAGGGAAAACGAGGGCGACATCATTTTTGCCGCCCAGCACAGCACGCCAGCTCTCATGGGCTGGACCATCCGCCACAGCTCAGGGGTCATCTGCATACCCATGGACCACGGCCGCGCCGACGCCATGGCCCTGCCTCCCATGGTGGAGGTCAACCAGGACGCTAAGGGTACGGCCTACACGGTTAGCTGCGACGCCGCGCATGGAGTGTCCACGGGCATCAGCGCCACCGACAGGTCCTTGAGCGCAACAGTTTTGGCAGACCCAGCCTCGCTGCCCGACGCCGTCACCCGGCCCGGGCACATGTTCCCCCTTCGCGCTGTGGCTGGGGGAGTGCGGCAGCGCCCCGGCCACACCGAAGCGGCCGTTGACCTGTGCAAGTTGGCGGGATTGCAGCCGGTGGGGGTCATTGCCGAGGTGGTGGATGATTCCGGGGAAATGGTCAGGCTGCCCGGCCTGCGCCAGTTCGCGGATGAGCAGGGCCTGCTTCTGATTTCCATCGCCGACCTGGTGGAGCACCTGGCCGAGGGGCCCGGCCATGACTGAGAGCTGTGTCAGCGGCGGCCCACTGGTTTCGCTGCCCACCAAGTTTGGTGTGTTCGCCGCCCAGGCGTGGACGGACACGGTCACGGGCGCCGAGCACCTCAGCGTCACCTCACCGAATGCTGCGGCGGGTGATCCCCTGGTCCGGCTGCATTCGGAGTGCCTCACGGGAGATGCGTTTGGCTCCTACCGGTGCGATTGCGGTGAGCAACTGGACTACGCGCTGGGGCTCATCTACAGCCACGGCGGAACACTGGTTTACCTGCGCGGCCATGAGGGCAGGGGCATTGGCCTGGCCAACAAGATGCGCGCCTACGCCCTGCAGGAGGCCGGTGCGGACACAGTGGACGCCAACGAGCAACTGGGATTCCCCGCGGATGCGCGCGACTACGCCTCAGCCGCAGGAATTCTGGAGGCACTGGGCCTGAACCGGATCAAATTGCTCAGCAATAACCCGTTGAAGTCGGAGGAACTGGGCCGCCACGGCATCGCCATCAGCGAGATCGTGGCCACCGAGGTTCCGGCGCGCAGCGAGAACCTCCGCTACCTGAAAACCAAGCGTGACCGGATGCGCCATGTGCTCAACGTCAGCACGCCCCAAGAAGACAACAAGCACACCACCTCAAACCCCCAGGAAGGACCCTCAGCATGAGCGGCCACGGAGCACCAGTCATCGGATTCACCCCGGAAGAAAAATCCCACACGTCAACGCTGAAGGTTGCCATCGTTGCCGCGAGCTGGCACACCGAGATCATGGACGGCCTGCTCGCCGGCGCCCTGCGCGGGGCTGCCGACGCGGGCATCGCCGAGCCCACCGTGGTGCGGGTGCCCGGCAGTTTTGAGCTACCCGTTGCGGCTGCGCGGCTGGCACCCAAGTTCGACGCCGTAGTCGCCCTGGGAGTGGTGATCCGCGGCGGCACCCCGCACTTTGACTACGTGTGCCAGGCTGCCACGATGGGTCTCACCGACGTCAGTGTCCGCACCGGCGTGCCCGTTGGTTTCGGCGTGCTCACCTGCGACACCGAACAGCAGGGCCTTGACCGTGCCGGACTACCGGGCTCGGTGGAGGACAAGGGGCATGAGGCCATCACGGCTGCCCTTGCAGCAGCCCTCACCCTGGCCCAGCTCGGCGTCTAACTGCGCCTTGGCGGCTTGCCGGCGCTTTGGCGGCTTGCCTGCGGTTTATGAACCGCCGACAAGCCGCCAAAGCGCACATTTACGCCACGT
The DNA here is from genome assembly GCF_054510895.1 of Arthrobacter sp. HLT1-20. Taxonomy (NCBI): domain Bacteria; kingdom Bacillati; phylum Actinomycetota; class Actinomycetes; order Micrococcales; family Micrococcaceae; genus Arthrobacter; species Arthrobacter sp. HLT1-20. The sequence goes on from NZ_JBTNDR010000021.1 coordinate 47,471, forward strand.
TGTTGTCCGACGCCGGCCACGAACCCGCCATGAAACCGTCCACATGGTGGACGCAGCTGGTGCGCGAATCCTTGGACGGCGATCAAAGCAAGTAAGCTGGACACCGTGAAGACCTTCGAATCCCTTTTTGATGAGCTCAGTGCGAAAGCCGCAGCCCGGCCCGCTGGCTCCCGTACCGTCGCCGAACTTGAATCCGGCATTCACGGTATCGGCAAGAAAGTGGTTGAGGAAGCTGCTGAGGTGTGGATGGCCGCCGAGTATGAGTCGGAAGAGGCCTGTGCCGAAGAGATTTCCCAGCTGTTCTACCACCTGCAGGTCATGATGATCGCCAAAGGACTGACCCTTCAGGACGTTTACAAGCATCTATAGCCACGCGCTGTGGCTGCTTTAACCGACCCCTGAAATGGCGTTGAAAACGCCCGAAAAACCTTTTGCTTGACCCGATCTGAAAGAAACTTTCACATGCTGCGTGTTGCCGTCCCCAACAAGGGTGCCCTGTCCGAAGCCGCTTCAGCCATGTTGTCGGAGGCTGGATACCGCCAGCGCCGCGACAGCCGCGAGCTGGTCATGGTTGACCCCGAGAACAACGTTGAATTCTTCTTCCTCCGTCCCCGCGACATCGCCGTATATGTTGGCGCCGGAACTCTGGATGTTGGTATCACCGGCCGTGACCTGCTCATGGACGCCCAAGTGGATGCCGAGGAACTGCTGCCGCTGGGCTTTGCCCGATCCACGTTCCGCTTTGCCGGCCCCGTGGGCCACTTCAGTAAGGCCGCCGAGCTCGAGGGCAAGCGCCTGGCTACCAGCTATGACGGCCTGCTGCGTGAATACCTGGCCGAGCTTGGCATCAACGCCAAGGTGGTCCGCCTCGACGGCGCCGTAGAGTCCTCCGTGCGGTTGGGCGTTGCTGACGCCATTGCCGACGTCGTGGAAACCGGCAGCACGCTCAAGGCTGCCGGCATGGAAATCTTTGGCGAACCCATCCTGAACTCGGAGGCCCTGCTGATTGGCCGCCGCGGCGTCACCCCGCCGGCCGGTGTGGAGGTTTTGATCCGCCGCCTGCACAGTGTTTTGGTGGCGCGCCAGTACGTGCTCCTTGACTACGATGTGCCCAAGACGCTGATGGAGAAGGCCACGGCCCTGACCCCTGGCCTGGAATCGCCTACGGTTTCGCCGCTGCGCGACTCGGACTGGGTGGCTGTGCGCTCCATGGTTTTGTCCAAGGACACCAACCGCATCATGGACGAGTTGTACGATCTTGGTGCTCGCGCCATCCTGGTCAGCAACATCCACGCCTGCCGCATCTAGGGAGAAGCCCCATGAGTGTTGCCATCAGAGTCATTCCCTGCCTCGACGTCGACGCCGGCCGCGTGGTCAAGGGCGTCAAGTTCCAAAACCTGCGCGACGCCGGTGACCCGGTTGAGCTGGCCAAACGTTACGACCTGGCCGGGGCGGATGAGCTGACGTTCCTGGATGTCACGGCGTCCTCCGGCAACAGGGAGACAACCTTCGATGTTGTTTCCCGCGCGGCCGAGCAGATCTTCATCCCGCTGACAGTTGGCGGGGGAGTGCGCGAGGTTTCCGATGTGGACAAGCTGCTGCGTTTTGGGGCCGACAAGGCCTCCATCAACACGGCCGCCATCGCCCGTCCCGCCGTCATCAATGAAATTACCCACCGGTTCGGTTCCCAGGTTCTGGTGCTCAGCGTTGACGCGCGGCGCACCCAGGGCGGGAACACGCCGTCGGGCTATGAAGTGACAACCCACGGTGGCCGCGAGGGCACCGGCATGGATGCCATCGAATGGGCCAAGGAAGCTGCCGACCGCGGTGTGGGGGAGATCCTGCTCAACTCGATCGACGCCGACGGCACCAAGGAAGGCTTCGACCTGGAGCTGATCCGGCTGGTTCGCGCCGCCGTGCACATCCCCATCATCGCCTCCGGTGGCGCCGGCAAGCCGGAGCACTTCCCGCCGGCTGTTGCTGCAGGCGCCAACGCCGTGCTGGCCGCATCCGTGTTCCACTTTGGTCCGGACCACGCCATAGCCGATGTCAAAAAGGCCATTCGCGACGCCGGCTACGAAGTCCGCTAGTCCCGCCCCCCGCCTCGCGAACGTACAGTTAATGCCGATGTTTCAGTCAAACATCGGCATTAACTGTACGTTCGCGAGGCGGGGTTAGAGGGCGCGCATCCGGTTGTTGCGCGGGTTGTGTTCCACCTCGGCCAGGCCCAGAGACTCCAGCAGCGGGGGCAGATACATGCCCACCCGTCCACGGTAGCCCTTCTTCAACCCGTACCAGCCACCCACGGGGTTGGACTCTGCGCGGGCCCAGGCCTCCACCGTGCCGTCCTTGGCGGCTTTCTGCTCGTCGGCGCTGCCGAGTTCCATCCAGTCGCCGTGCTCGGTAAGCATGGCGGCCAAGTCGGCCACCAGGCGCAGCTGGTATTTCAACACGGTTTTACCCACAGTGCACACGAGTTCCGCCGGATCCACCGACTCGTCACGGTACATGGTGTACTCGGAGGTGCCGGGCGGGGTTTTCAGCAGCCACGGGGACTCCTTCGTTCCGGCGTTGCCCCAGTCAAGTGCACTCATGAACTTCTCCATCCACTAGATGTGTCCGCCGGCGGCCCAGGATAACTAGCAAAAAACTACAGCCCCACCGGTGCTGTCTGCAAAAGTGCCACGGCGTCCTGCTGGCCCTCAAAGGACACCAGGGCTTGGCCCGTGCGGCCGCTGGCGTGCATGAGCAGCTCGCCGGGTTCGCCAATAATGGCCACGGACACGGGAGCCCGCTTGGCAACGTGCCGGGGTCCGCTGGAATTGACCAGCACAACACCTAGATCAACGCTGCGGTAAAGGATGGCTGCCCGGGTGATTAATTCAGCCCAGAGTGCTTGTGAGTAGTCGGCGTCGAGTGCGCGCGGAGCCCACCTGTCCGTGGCGCGGCGAACGTCCTCCGTGTGGATGAAGAACTCCGTGAGGTTTGCGCTGTGGTCAACGGCCTTCAGCGCAAACGGGGAAATCTTAGGCGGCCCGGCACGGAACTTCTCCACCAAGGCGGCGAAGGCCTCGGGCGTGCTGGACTCGGCCGCGAGCTTGGCGATGGCCTTCTCGGTGGCCTTGCGCCAGGGTTTGAGTACCATGCCTAGGCCGGCGCGGGGATTGTGTTCGCGCAGGTAAAGGTGAGCGGCCAGTTCCTGGGTCCGCCATCCTGCACAGAGGGTGTCTGCTCCCGGCCCTGCAGCCAGCAAGGTCTCGGCGAGCACTTCTCGGGACGGCTCTACAAATCGCATCACTTGTGAAATTAGCATGTATTGGCGCCAATTGGCATTAGGAACCGCCGCTTTGCTGCCCATGGCTTCGAGAATTCCTTCTTGGTTAAGGTCGCGGCGGCCGCCCGATGACGGTTTGAGACGCTTTCTGGCACTAGAATTGGCACTGATGCAGCACAGCCCAGAACCCCAGTCAATGCCCGCCAATTCCGCCACGCAGCCAAGCGCTGCCGAAGCCGTCACCGACGCCGTGCATCTGCCCGCCGAGGTGGCCGCCCTGCTCAAGCATGATGATGCGGGACTTGTGGCTGCCATCATCCAACAGTTCGACACCCAAGAGGTGCTCATGCTCGGCTGGATGGACGATGAGGCGCTGCGCCGGACCCTGAGCAGCGGGCGTGTCACCTTCTACTCGCGCTCACGCCAGGAATACTGGCGCAAGGGCGACACCTCCGGGCACTTCCAGTATGTGAAATCCGTGGCCCTGGACTGCGACGGCGACGCCCTCCTGATCGCGGTTGACCAGGTTGGCGCGGCCTGCCACACCGGCACCCACACCTGCTTCGACAACCGTGAACTCACGGCAGTGGTGGGTCACCGCGGCGAATAGCCCCCACGAGCCGCAGCGCTTTTTAGTTTTGCTTCATTCACCCGATTGACTCAAGGAAGCCAACCATTTCATGCAAGATCTAGGTGTCATCAGCCCCTCCCTGGCGGAATTTCGGGAATTGGCCCGCAGCCGCCGGGTTGTCCCCGTCCATCTGAAGGTCCTCGCCGACGCGCAAACGCCCATTGGCCTGTACCGTTCCCTCGCGGCCGAGGCCCCGGGGACGTTCTTGATGGAATCGGCCGCCGTGGGCGGGGTGTGGTCCCGCTACTCGTTCATTGGTGTGCGCTCCAGCGCAACACTGACAACGCGCGACGGCGAGACGTTCTGGCAGGGCGAACCTCCCGTAGGCGTGCCCTTGGGTGGCAGCCCGGTGGATGCCATGGAGGCGACCCTGAAACTGTTGGGCACCGAGCGGTTTGAGGGTTTGCCGCCGTTCACCTCGGGCTTGGTGGGCTTTGTGGGGTGGGAGGCCGTGCGGCACTGGGAAAAACTCCCGCAGCCGCCCGTCGATGACCTGCACCTGCCCGAGGTGGCGCTGAACCTTGTGGCCGACATGGCAGTGCATGACAACAATGAAGGCACTGTGCTGTTGATTGCCAACGCCATCAACGCCAACGGCACCGACGAGAACGTTGACGGCGCGTGGCATGACGCCGTGGCCCGGGTCCGTTCCATGGTGGAGCAGTTGCGCAGGCCAGTGGTCCAGCCCATGTCAGTGGTGGACGTCCCGGCAGCCAGCTTTGCCGAGAGCGTGCAGGAACGCTGGGACCGGAACCAGTACCTTGCCGCGCTTGACCGCAGCAAGGAAGCCATTGTGGACGGTGAGGTGTTCCAGGTGGTGATTTCGCGCCGCTTTGAAATGGCATGCCAGGCCACGGCCCTGGACGTTTACCGCGTCCTGCGCAACACCAACCCCAGCCCGTACATGTACCTGTACAGCTTCGAGGACTCCAACGGTGCCCCCTACTCCATTGTGGGCTCCTCGCCGGAAGCCCTGGTCAGCGTCAGCGGCAATGAAGTCATCACCCACCCCATCGCAGGCTCGCGCCCACGCGGCGGCACGGTTGAGGATGACAAATGGCTGTCCAAGGACCTGCTCGAGGATGACAAGGAACGCTCCGAGCACCTGATGCTGGTGGATCTTTCCCGCAATGACCTCTCCAAGGTGTGCGTCCCCGGCACAGTGGATGTCACCCAGTTCATGGAGGTGGAGCGTTTCAGCCACATCATGCACCTGGTCTCCACCGTGGTGGGCACCCTCAGCCCGGACAAGAATGCCTATGACGTCCTGGCCGCGACGTTCCCCGCCGGAACCCTTTCCGGTGCGCCGAAGCCGAGGGCGCTGCGTCTCATTGACGAACTGGAGCCCCACCGACGCGGCATCTACGGCGGAGTGGTGGGCTACCTGGACTTTGCCGGCAACATGGACATGGCCATCGCCATCCGGTCGGCCCTGCTGCGTGACGGCAAAGCCTATGTCCAGGCTGGCGGCGGCATCGTGGCGGACTCCGTCAACGAGACCGAAGCCCTGGAAACAGTCAACAAGGCGGCAGCACCCCTGCGCGCCGTTTATGCCGCCGCCTCCCTGCGGGCCCTTGACGAGAATGTCGGTGAAGAGTTGTGAGCAGTTCCGTTCCGGAATCACACGAGCACGACGGTGACGACGTCCTGGGTTCGGTGGCGCCGCACACCAGTGCCACCAAGACGGCGCCGTGGCAGCGCAAGTCAACGTTGATCCTGTTGGCCATCCTGGCTGCGCTGGCCGTTTTCGGCACCACCACCCAAACATGGATCCACGTGGCTATTGCACCCGGTGAAGTGGCCCAGACGGACCTCAATATTCCCGGCAGCAAGGCAGCCGTGGCCGTCTCGGCGTTGGCGCTGGTGGCCCTGGCCGGAGCGCTGGCCATCACCATTGCCGGCAAAGTGGCCCGTGTTGTCGCCTCCTCCATCGTCTTGCTGGGCGCGGTGGGGATCATCGCCGTCGTGCTGGGGGTTCTGACGAATCCGGCAGCGGCGGCCATGTCCGAGGTAGGGGCTGCAACGGGCATCATCGGCCAAAATTCGGACGCCACCACCACCATTTTTCCCGTCCTGGCCGTAGCCGCCGCGGCGGTGCTGGCCCTGGCCGCGCTGGCCGTTCTATGGTTTGGGCGTGGCTGGACCGTGCGCACCAAATATGACGCCGCCAAGACCACGCCGGGCGCCAACGCCGGTGAGCCGATGGACGAAATTGACCGGTGGGACCAGCTCAGCCGCGGGGAAGACCCCACAGCCTAGGCACGGCACGCATCCAAGAGGCCCAGCAGTTTCGGTTTCCTTGGCTAACTAATGGCAGAATGTATTTCAGTATCCGCGTTAAATAGGGAGATTTACCATGAGCAACAAGTCGGCGCAGGCAGTTACCGAACACGAGCCCGTTGATCACAGCATTGAACTGGGTCACGGCAACAGCCCGGCAGCATGGACCAGCGTGACCATCATGCTGGTTGGTACCATCATCGGCTGCATCGCCTTCGTCATTGGCGAGAGCGCAACCACCCTGTTTTGGATCGGCGTGGGCGTCATTGTTGTTGGCCTCATCGCGGGCCCGGTCCTGCGGTCGGCGGGCTACGGTGTTGGCGGCAGCAAGCTGAAAAACACCGGCCACTAATCGTGAGTGTTTTGCTGGACATCATTGCCGGAGTTCGGGAGGACCTTCGGGCCCGCCAGGAACTGGTGAGTTTGGCCGAGCTTCAGGAGCGGGTCGGCCACGTTGCCCCGGCACTGGACGCGTGGGCTGCCCTGGGCGGAAACCTGGCGCAACGCCCTGAGCTGATGGTCATTGCCGAGGTCAAGCGCCGCAGCCCCTCCAAGGGCGAGCTGGCCGGCATTGCCGATCCTGCCGCACTGGCTGTGCAGTACCGCGACGGCGGCGCCAGTGTCATTAGCGTCCTCACCGAGGAGCGCCGCTTCAGCGGTTCCCTGGCTGATTTGGACGCCGTTCGCGCAGCTGTGGACATCCCGGTGCTGCGCAAGGATTTCACCTGCGATCCGTACATGATTTGGGAAGCGCGCGCCCACGGGGCAGACCTGGTGCTGCTCATTGTTGCGGCCCTGAGCGATGAGGAACTGCGCAGCTACCTGGAGTTGACTCACCAGCTGGGCATGAACGCCGTGGTGGAAACACACACGGCGGAGGAGATTGCCCGGGCCGTGGCGGTTAATGCCAAGATCATTGGCATCAATGTGCGCAACCTGAAGACCTTGGACGTTGACCGGGGCGTGTTTGCGGCCCTCGCCGGAACCATTCCTGCCGGCCCCATTGTGGTTGCCGAGTCCGGTGTCCGCGACGTTGCCGATGTTCAGCATTACAGCGCCCACGGCGCCCACGCCATCTTGGTGGGCGAAGCGTTGGTGAAGGATTCCACACCGCGTGAGCGCATCACCGAATTCAAGGCCGCCGGGGCACTGGCCATCAGCGCCCGCTAAAGCAGCCCCTGCCTGGCTGCCGCGCCCCTTCGCAGGGTGCGGCAGCCAGGCTTCATGGCAATAAATGGCAGTTTAGGGTCCGTAGCTGCCGCCTAAGACTATTAGTGCACAATTATCCAGGAACAGGACGGTGGAACTGATGGCTAACGTGCCAGCAGCTTCGTCTCAGGATCCCGCTGACATGGTGGATCCGGCAACAGCATTCTTACAGGGCGGCACAGCAGCGCCGGAATTCTCCGGCGAGCATTCGCTGCGGCACGCGCCCGGGCCCTACTTTGGCAATTATGGTGGCCGCTGGATGCCGGAGTCGCTCATTGCGGCCCTGGATGAGCTTGAAGACACCTTTGAAAAAGCCAAGGTTGATCCGGAGTTCCTCGAGCAGATTGCCGAGTTGAACAAGAACTATTCTGGCCGTCCGTCCCTGTTGACCGAGGCCAAGAACTTCAGCAAGCACGCTGGCGGCGCCCGCGTCTTCCTCAAGCGCGAGGACTTGAACCACACAGGTTCCCACAAGATCAACAACGTCCTGGGCCAGGCATTGTTGGCCAAGCGCATGGGCAAGACCCGCATCATTGCCGAAACTGGCGCGGGCCAGCACGGCGTGGCCAGCGCCACCGCCGCCGCCCTGCTGGGCCTTGAATGCGTGGTTTACATGGGTGCCGAGGACTGCCGCCGCCAGGCCCTGAACGTGGCCCGCATGCAGCTGCTTGGCGCCACGGTGGTGCCCGTGACTAACGGTTCGCAGACGCTCAAGGACGCCATCAATGACGCCCTCCGCGACTGGGTGGCCAACGTGGAAACCACCCACTATGTGCTGGGTACTGTTTCCGGCGCGCACCCTTTCCCCGCAATGGTGCGCTTCTTCCACGAAGTCATCGGTGAGGAGGCCCGCGGCCAGATCCTGGAGCAGATCGGCCGCCTGCCCGACGCCCTGTGCGCCTGCATCGGCGGCGGCTCCAACGCCATTGGCCTGTTCCACGCATTCCTGGACGATCCCTCCGTGAAGATCTTCGGTTTTGAGGCCGGGGGCGACGGTGTGGAAACCGGCCGCCACGCGGCCACCATCACGCTGGGCCGCCCAGGCGTTTTGCACGGTGCACGGTCCTACCTGATGCAGGACGACGACGGCCAGACCATCGAGTCCCACTCCATTTCCGCGGGCCTGGACTACCCCGGAGTCGGACCGGAGCATGCCTACCTGGCCGACATTGGCAGGGTCGGCTACGAACCCATCACCGACAGTGAAGCCATGGAGGCTTTCAGGCTGTTGAGCCAGACCGAGGGCATCATCCCCGCCATCGAGTCCTCCCACGCCCTGGCCGGCGCCCTCAAGGTGGGCCAGCGCCTGGTGGCCGACGCCGCCAAGGCCGAGGACGTGGTCATCATCGTGAACCTGTCCGGCCGTGGCGACAAGGACGTGGAAACCGCAGCTGCCTGGTTCGGCATGCTTGATGAAGACGGCCACGTGAAAGGCACCACCCTGTCCACCCGCACCGCCAAGGGTGCAGCCCCGGCTGCCGATGAAAATGCAGAGGATGCCACCCATGAGTGAGAGCACCGCACCAGCCCAAGCCGCAAGCAAGTCCGCGGCCGCCATTGACCGGGCCAAGGCCGCCGGCCGAAAGGCCTTGATCGCCTATCTGCCCGCCGGTTACCCGGACAAGCAGACATCCATTGACGCAGCCATCGCCTTGGCCCGCAATGGCGCCGACATCATCGAAATCGGCATCCCGTACTCGGACCCCGTCATGGACGGCTCCGTCATCCAGGCTGCCACCACCGAGGCACTGGCCAAGGGTTTCCGGGTTACGGACGTCTTTGACATCGTCGCGGCCGTGACGGCCGAGACCGACGCGGCCGTCCTGGTGATGACCTACTGGAACCCCGTGGACCGCATGGGTGTTGACGAGTTCGCCCGCCGCTTGGCCGAGGCCGGGGGAGCGGGGCTCATCACCCCTGACCTCATCCCGGACGAGGCAGCCGAATGGTTTGCCGCCTCCGACAAATACGGTCTGGACCGCGTCTTTCTCGTGGCACCGTCCTCCACACCGGAACGCGTGGCCATGACTGTCGAGGCAACCCGCGGGTTTGTTTACGCCGTCTCCATCATGGGCGTCACAGGTGCCCGCACCTCGGTTTCCAGTGCAGCGGAGGCCGTCGTGGCCGCCGCCCACAATGCCGGAGCCGAGCGCGCCTGTGTTGGTCTGGGCGTGTCCCGTCCCGAGCATGTCCGCGAAATCGCGGCCTACGCCGACGGTGTCATTGTGGGAACAGCCCTGGTGGCTGCCCTGCGCGACGGCGGGGTGGCCGCCGTCGGCGCCCTGGCGAAGGAACTCAGCACAGGCTTTGACGCGCCTGCCACCCCCACCACGGGAGCATAGACCCAGTGATTTCGACTCTTATTCCGCAGCAGTTCAGCGGCGCCTTCGCAGCCGCCATCCCCGCACCCACCTGGTCGGGCTTTGACATTGGCCCGCTGCGCATCCATGCCTACGCGCTGTGCATCCTGCTCGGCATTGTTGCTGCCCTGTGGCTCACGGACCGCCGCTGGAAGAAGCGCGGCGGCCCCGAGGGCTCCATCTGGGACATTGCCATTTGGGCCATCCCCTTCGGCATCATTGGCGGCCGGCTCTACCACGTGTTCTCCTCCCCGGACGCCTACTTCGGCCCCGGCTATGACGGCACGGGCGATCTGTCCCTGATCCCGCAACTCTGGTTGGGCGGCCTGGGCATCTGGGGTGCCGTGGTCCTGGGTGTGGTGGGTGCCTGGATCGGCTGCCGCCGCGCGGGCGTGAAAATCTCCGCGTTCATTGACGCCGCAGCACCCGGAATCCTCCTGGCGCAGGCCATTGGGCGTTGGGGCAACTACTTCAACCAGGAACTGTTCGGCGCGCCCACCACCTTGCCGTGGGGCTTGAGCGTTTCCCCCGAGTTCGTCCCGCCCGGATTTAGCCCCGACACCCTGTTCCACCCCACCTTCCTCTACGAGTGCCTGTGGAACCTGGCCGGCGTTGCGGTACTGCTGCTGCTGGACCGGAAGTTCCGCCTGCGCCACGGGCGCCTGTTCCTGCTCTACGCCATGATTTACACGGCCGGCCGCGTCTGGATTGAAATGCTCCGGATCGACGACGCCGAGCAGATCACGTTCTTCGGCATCACCACCCGCCTGAACGTCTGGACCAGCATCATTGTGTTCGTGGCGGCCCTGGCGGTGTTCCTGTTCCTGACGTTTGTGCGCCGTGGCAAGGACTCCGAGTCCGTGTACCTGCCCGGGCACGAGCCGGCGGCTGCTGAGGCTTCCTCCGTGGAGGATGACGCGGTCGACGGCGGCGACGCTGCCCAGGCTGCCGACGACAAGCGTCACGACGGCGACTCCGCGGCTGGTGCCAAGGGCGCGGATGTTGCCGCAAAGGCTCCGGCCACGGCTGCTGCCCCGGACAAAGAGGACGTTGCTGGCAAGGACGCAGGCAAGGACGCAGGCAAGGACGCGAAGTAGTCAGTCCTTGCCCGCGCCACCCGCGCGGGTTAGTCAGTAGTTGATGGTGTAAAAAGGTGGTCCTGGATAACCAGGACCACCTTTTTCGTGCCCCAGCGGCCCCGCAGGCATCCAGGCCCGCTCCACATATATGCGGTCCGCCGGCTCTTGTGCGCTTTGGCGGCTTGTGGGCGGTTCTTCAACCGCATACAAGCCGCCAAAGCGCACAAGAGGCGAAACTGCAGGCAGGAAACTGATCAAACCACCCGAGACTACGCGAGCCAGACAAGCGCGTTCGCCGAATTCTATTACTGATCATGCATATGAGTCCGCAGGTCAAGATACGCATATCAGCGGTTCCAGCCCCGCTATATAGTAAAAAGCGACCGAAGGGGAAGATTTCACAGCGAAATCTCCTTCCATTGTGCAAATGCACCATGAACCATCCGTTCGTGTGTACTTGCACACTGAATGACGCCCCAATGGGGGTGCCAGTGCGGTCCAGCGGGGAATCGGTGCCAAGGAAACACGTCCGAAACAAAATGGCAGCGACGAATCCCCAAAGAACCACCGTTGAGGAAGATCCGCTTTCCCAACGCCAAGGGCCAGCGTCGTCCCCCACCAAACGCTCTAACAAGGGGAAGGACTTACACGTCGTGACTAAGACATCTGCACGTGACTCCCACCAGCCAGAGGCCATCTCGCCTTTCACCCGTTTTGCTGCCATGCCGGCGCAGGCGGGCCTCTACCGCCCGGACAGTGAAAAGGACGCCTGCGGCCTGGCCGTTGTGGCCACGTTGCGCGGAACCCCCGGCCACGACATTGTGCAGAAGGCCCTCATTGCCCTGCGCAACCTGGAGCACCGCGGGGCCGTGGGCGCTGACGAGGGAACAGGCGACGGCGCTGGCATCCTCACACAGATTCCCGACGAGTTCTTCCGTGCTGTCACAAAATTTCAGCTGCCCGCCCAGGGAAGCTACGCCGTGGGCACCGCGTTCCTGCCCACCGAAGCCGCTGAGCAGGCATCGGCGAAGGCCGGCATGGAAGCCTTGGCTGAAAACGAAGGCCTGGTAGTGCTGGGCTGGCGTGAAGTCCCCGTTGTTGCCGAGTTGGTCGGGGCAAGCGCCCGGGCTTGCATGCCCTACTTCAGCCAGCTCTTCGTGGCTCTTGCCAAGGAGCCGCTGCAGCCACTGGATCCCAGCAGGGCCAACGCCTTGGATGGCAAGGCGTTCAGGTTGCGCAAGCGCGCCCAGCAGAAGTTTGGCGTGTACTTCCCGTCCCTGTCCTCCAAGACCATTGTGTACAAGGGCATGCTGACCACCGCGCAGGTGGAGCCGTTCTACCCGGACCTCTCCGACCCCCGCTTCACCACACGACTGGCCGTGGTGCACTCGCGCTTCTCCACCAACACGTTCCCGTCGTGGCCGCTGGCCCAGCCCTTCCGCACCATTGCCCACAACGGCGAAATCAACACTGTCAAGGGCAACAGGAACTGGATGCGCGCCCGCCAGTCCACCATGGCGCACCGGCTACTGGGTGACACCCCCGAAGAGCTGTTCCCCATTTGCACCCCCGGCGCCTCCGACTCCGCGTCCTTCGACGAAGTAGCGGAGCTGCTCTGGCTCTCCGGCCGCTCCATCACCGAAGCTGTCATGATGATGATCCCCGAGGCCTGGGAAAACCACGCCACCATGGATCCGGCCCGCAAAGCGTTCTACGAGTACCACTCACTGCTGATGGAACCGTGGGACGGCCCGGCCGCCGTGTCCTTCACCGACGGCACCCTGGTGGGTGCCACCCTGGACAGGAATGGTTTGCGTCCGGCCCGGTTCTGGATCACCGACGACGGCCTGGTGGTTCTGGCCTCCGAGGTGGGCGTGCTGGAGATCGATCCGGCCACGATCGTCAAGAAGGGCCGTGTTGCCCCCGGCACCATGTTCCTGGTGGACACCGAAAAGGGTGTGCTCATCAGCGATGAGGACATCAAGGCCCAGGCGGCTGCCGCACACCCCTATGAGGAGTGGGCCAAGGAAAACACCATCCAGCTGGCCGATCTGCCTGAGCGCGAGCACGTGGTCCACCCGGCCGCATCGGTGCTGCACCGCCAGCGCACCTTCGGCTACACCACCGAGGAGCTGCGGATCCTGCTGGGTCCCATGGCCAAGACCGGCGCCGAGCCGCTCGGTGCCATGGGCACCGACACCCCTGTCGCTGTGCTGTCCAAGCGCCCGCGCCTGCTCTTTGACTACTTTGTGCAGCAGTTTGCCCAGGTGACCAACCCGCCGCTGGATGCCATCCGCGAGGAGCTTGTCACCTCGCTGAACACCACCATTGGCCCGCAGGGGAACATCCTCTCCCGCAACAAGGTCCAGGCCCCGCAACTGGCGCTGAATTTCCCCGTGATCGACAATGACGATCTGGCCAAGATCGCCAACATGGAGAATGCCCAGGAAGAGCACATCGCCATGAAGGTGCGTGGTCTTTACAAGTTCGACGGCGGCGAGACCGCCCTGCGTGCCCGCCTCACCGAGATCTGTGAGCAGGTTTCCGGTGCCATCAACCGCGGTGTGCAGTACATTGTGCTCTCCGATAGGGACTCCTCGGCTGTGTGGGCACCCATCCCGTCGCTACTGCTGCTCAGCGCAGTCCACCACCACCTGCTGCGCAGCGCCAACCGCACCAAGGTTTCCCTGGTGGTCGAGGCCGGCGACGTCCGCGAAGTCCACCACGTGGCAGTGCTGGTGGGCTACGGCGCGGCAGCCGTCAACCCGTACCTGGCCATGGAATCCGTTGAGGAACTCATCCGCAACGGTGATGTCACCGGCGTCACCCCCGAGGAGGGTGTGCACCACCTGATCAAGGGCTTGGGCAAGGGCGTTCTGAAGATCATGTCCAAAATGGGCATCTCCACGGTGGCCTCCTACTGCGGCGCCCAGACGTTCGAGGCGCTGGGCCTGTCCCAGGAACTTATCAACGACTACTTCACCGGCACAGTCACCCAGCTGGGTGGCGTGGGACTGGACGTGATCGCCAAGGAAGTTTCCGCCCGCCACATCCTGGCTTACCCGGTCGACGGCGTGGACGTGCCGCACCGCCCGCTCCTGGGCGGCGGCGAGTACCAGTGGCGCCGCGACGGTGAGCCGCACCTGTTCAACCCGGAAACGGTGTTCCGGCTGCAGCACGCCACGCGTGAGCGCCGCTACGACATCTTCAAGAAGTACACCCAGGGCATTGACGATCAAGCCAACAAGCTCATGACCTTCCGCGGCCTGCTCACGTTCAAGGACGGCCAGCGCCAGCCCCTTCCCTTGGAGGAAGTCGAGTCGGTCGCCAGCATTGTGAAGCGCTTCTCCACCGGCGCCATGAGCTACGGCTCCATCTCGCAGGAGGCGCACCAGACCCTCGCCATCGCCATGAACCGCCTGGGCGCCAAGTCCAACACCGGTGAAGGTGGCGAGGACGTTGAGCGTTTGCTGGATCCGGAGCGCCGCAGCGCCATCAAGCAGGTGGCCTCGGGGCGCTTTGGCGTGACCAGCTTGTACCTGACCAATGCGCAGGACATCCAGATCAAGATGGCCCAGGGTGCCAAGCCCGGCGAGGGCGGCCAGCTCATGGCCAAGAAGGTGTACCCCTGGATTGCCGAAACCCGGCACTCCACCCCGGGCGTCGGCTTGATCTCCCCGCCGCCGCACCACGACATTTACTCAATCGAGGACCTGGCGCAGCTCATCTACGACTGCAAGCGCGCCAACCCGAGCGCCCGCGTCCACGTCAAGCTGGTCTCCGAAATGGGGATCGGCACCGTGGCGGCCGGCGTGACCAAGGCCAAGGCCGACGTCGTACTGGTTTCCGGACACGACGGCGGAACCGGCGCCAGCCCGCTGAACTCGCTCAAGCACGCTGGCATGCCCTGGGAACTGGGCCTGGCCGAAACCCAGCAGACGCTGCGCCTGAACGGCCTGCGCGAGCGGGTTGTGGTGCAGGTGGACGGACAGCTCAAGACGGGCCGCGACGTGGTCATCGCCGCGCTGCTCGGTGCCGAGGAATACGGCTTCGCCACCGCACCGCTGGTGGTTTCGGGCTGTGTCATGATGCGTGTGTGCCACCTGGACACCTGCCCTGTGGGCGTTGCCACCCAGAATCCTGAGCTGCGCCAGCGCTTCACCGGCAAGCCGGAATTTGTGGTCAACTTCTTCGAGTTCCTGGCAGAAGAAGTTCGTGAGCTGTTGGCTGAGCTTGGCTTCCGCAGCCTGGAGGAGGCCATTGGTCAGTCGAGCGTGCTGGACATCAAGGCAGCCATGAACCATTGGAAGACTGAGGGCCTGGATTTGAGCCCCATCCTTTCCGATGCTGGTGTGCCCGCCAGTGCCCCCGTTCGTCACCTGAGCAACCAGAACCACGAGCTGGACAAGCATTTTGACCAGCAGCTGATCACCATGAGTGCCGAGGCGCTCAGTGACCGGCAACCCGTGAAGATCAGTGTCCCTGTCATTAACACGGACAGGTCGGTGGGCACCATGTTGGGCTACCACGTGACCAAGACGTTTGGCGTTGACATCCTGGGCCCGGACACCATCGACGTGACCCTGACAGGCCAGGCCGGCCAGTCACTGGGCGCGTTCCTCCCGGCAGGCATCACCCTGCGCCTGCTGGGCGATTCCAATGACTATGTGGGCAAGGGCCTCTCCGGCGGCCGGATCACCGTCCGCCCGGACCGGGCAAACACCTTTGCCGCCGCTGAGAACGTCATAGCCGGCAACGTGATCGGCTACGGTGCCACGAGCGGCGAGATGTTCCTGCGCGGTTTGGTGGGGGAGCGGTTCCTGGTCCGCAACTCCGGCGCCACGGCAGTGGTTGAGGGTATTGGCGACCACGGTTGTGAATACATGACAGGTGGCCGGGCCCTGATCCTGGGGCCCACGGGCCGCAACTTCGGTGCCGGCATGTCCGGTGGGACGGCCTACGTGCTGGACCTTGAGCCCAGCCGCGTGAACAAGAGTGCACTGGATACCGGCGAGCTTTCCCTGTTGACGCTCGACGCCGTCGATACGGACATTGTCCGCTCACTGTTGCAGCGCCACTTTGAAGAAACAGAATCGGATGTGGCCCAGGAGTTGCTGGCTGACTTCCCGGCCACCGTGCAGCGGATGGTGAAAGTCCTTCCCCGCGACTACGCAGCAGTATTGGAGACCCGCTTGGCAGCAGCCGAGTTGGGCGAAGACCCGGACGGTGCAACCGTCTGGCAGAAGATCTTGGAGGTCACCGGTGGCTGATCCGCACGGTTTCTTGAACACCCGCGAACGCATCACTCAGACGCGCCGCCCCGTGCCAGTTCGCATCATGGACTGGAAAGAGGTCTACCAGGCCCAGGAGAAGGGCGTGCTGAAGTCACAGGCGGGCCGCTGCATGGACTGTGGCGTGGCGTTCTGCCACCAGGGCTGTCCCTTGGGGAACCTGATTCCCGAATGGAACGACCTGACGTGGCGCGACAAGGGGCAGGATGCCATTGAGCGCCTGCACTCCACCAACAACTTCCCCGAGTTCACCGGCCGCCTGTGCCCGGCGCCCTGTGAAACGGCCTGCGTTTTGGGCATCAACCAGCCTGCCGTGACCATCAAGCAGGTTGAGGTCTCCATCATTGATGAAGCCTTCAACCAGGACTGGGTGCACCCGCTGCCCCCGGCCCGGCTCACGGGTAAGACCGTCGCCGTCGTCGGCTCAGGACCTGCAGGACTGGCCGTGGCACAGCAGCTCACCCGCACCGGCCACACGGTTGCCGTGTACGAGCGGGACGATCGGATTGGCGGTCTGCTGCGGTACGGCATCCCCGATTTCAAGTTGGAGAAGGAAAGCGTTGACCGCCGTGTGGAGCAGATGGTGGCCGAGGGCACCCGCTTCCGCACCGGCGTCGAGGTTGGCAAGGACATTGGCTGGGAAGAACTGCGCCGCCGCTATGACGCCGTCGTCGTTTGCACCGGCGCCACTGTGCCGCGCGATTTGCCCATCCCGGGACGCAATCTGTCCGGCGTACATTTCGCCACGGACTATCTGGTGCAGGCCAACAAGTTTGTTGCAGGGGACGAGGTTGCCGGTCAGATTGACGCCCGTGGCAAGCACGTGGTGATCCTGGGCGGCGGTGACACCGGTGCTGACTGCCTGGGTACCGCGCACCGGCAGAAGGCGGCCTCCGTGACAACGTTGGCGATCGGCCAGCAGCCGGCCGTGGATCGTCCCGCGTCTCAGCCCTGGCCCACGTTCCCGAACCTGTTTGAGGTGGCCAGCGCGCATGAGGAAGGCGGCGAGCGGACCTACCTGGCCTCGACCGTGGAATTCCTGGGCGAAAACGGTGTGCTGACCGGGCTGAAGATTGCCCAAACCGAGTACGTGGACGGGCGCAGGGTCCCCAAGGAGGGCACTGAGCGGATCATTCCGGCTGACCTGGTGTTCCTGTCCCTGGGCTTCACCGGTCCGGAGACGGCCGAACTGACCCACCAGCTGCCTGTGACCTTGGATTCACGGTCAAATGTGAACCGTGACGGCTATTACATGACGAGCCGTGACGGCGTATTTGCAGCAGGCGATGCAGGCCGCGGCCAGTCGCTGATTGTGTGGGCCATTGCTGAGGGCCGGGCGTGTGCTGCGGCGGTGGACAAGTTCCTCATGGGGGAGACGTTCCTGCCGGCGCCCGTCTCACCTAGCGACTCAGCTATCAGTGTCTAGTGGCAAAGCGATAGGCTGGTTCCGGGCACC
This sequence comes from Arthrobacter sp. HLT1-20, assembly GCF_054510895.1. NCBI lineage: Bacteria > Bacillati > Actinomycetota > Actinomycetes > Micrococcales > Micrococcaceae > Arthrobacter > Arthrobacter sp. HLT1-20. The sequence goes on from NZ_JBTNDR010000021.1 coordinate 65,051, forward strand.
ACAGATTTCTACTGTTAACCACACACGAGGTAGGTACATTGAGACGCGCAAAGATTGTTGCGACTTTCGGGCCGGCTATTGCCAGCTATGAAAACACACTTGCGGTACTGGAGGCGGGCGTCAACGTAGCCCGCATGAACATGAGCCACGGCGATTACACCGTGCACCAGAACACGTACGACAACGTTCGTAAGGCCGCTGCATCCTTGAACAAGCCGGTTGCCATCATGGCCGACCTGCAGGGGCCCAAGATCCGTTTGGGCCGCTTTGCCAATGGCGAGGGCTACGACCTGGCCGTGGGCGACGTCTTCACCATCACCACCGAAGACGTTCCGGGCACCAAGGACATCTGCTCCACCACCTTGAAGTCCCTCACCGAGGACGTCAATGTTGGCGACATCATGCTGATCGACGACGGTAAGGTTTCGGTTCAGGCCACGGCCGTTGACTCCGTGAAGGTTGTCACCGTTGTGACGGTGCCGGGCAAGGTCTCCAACAACAAGGGCATCAACCTGCCCGGCGTTGCTGTGAACGTCCCCGCCTTGAGCGAAAAGGATGAGGACGATCTGCGCTGGGCCCTGGCCTGCGGCGCTGACCTCATTGCCCTCTCGTTTGTGCGCGATGCTGCCGACATCACCCGCGTGCACGAGATCATGGATGAGGCCGGCCGCCGCGTGCCCGTCATCGCCAAGATTGAGAAGCCGCAGGCTGTTGCCAACCTGGAAGCCATTGTTGACGCGTTTGACGCCATCATGGTTGCCCGTGGCGACTTGGGTGTTGAATTGCCGCTGGAAGATGTGCCGCTGGTGCAGAAGAAGTGCGTTGAAATGGCACGCCGCTGGGCCAAGCCCGTCATCGTGGCCACCCAGGTCCTGGAATCCATGATCGACAACCCGCGCCCCACCCGCGCGGAGGCTTCCGACTGTGCCAATGCCGTGCTCGACGGCGCCGATGCAGTCATGCTCTCCGGCGAGACAAGCGTTGGCAAGTTCCCGATCGAGACCGTCAAGGTCATGGCCCGCATCATTGAGGCTGCCGAAGAGGAAGCCGGCATGAAGCTGATCCCGAAGTTGGGATCGGACCCGAAGACCCGCGGTGGCGTTATCACCGCCGCGGCCGTGCAGATCGCCGATCAGCTCGATGCCAAGTACATTGCAACCTTCACGCAGTCAGGTGACTCGGCCCGCCGTTTGTCTCGTCTGCGCCCGAAGAAGCAGGTCTTCGCGTTCACTCCCGAAGAGCAGGTTCGCAACGAGCTGGCACTGACCTGGGGCATTGAGCCCGTGTTGGTTCCCATGGTTGCCCACACCGACGCCATGACCGAGCAGGTTGACTCCACCTTGTTGGAGAAGGGCCTGGTTGAGCCGGGAGATTTGGTTGTCATTGCAGCCGGTTCCCCTCCCGGACAGGCCGGTTCCACCAACCTGGTCAAGGTGCACAAGGTTGGCGACATCGCCGATCTTGGCAAGAGCGAAGCCGGTGTGCGCGTGAACAAGGAAAAGATTGGTCCCTGGCCCACCGAGGCCTAAGCCCATTCTCTGACTGATTTTGCTTGACGTGGGGCGCCCTGCCCGTTGGAAACTGAAAAGTTTCTAAGCTGGCAGGGCGCCTTGTTGTTTAACTCACGTTAAAGCGCGACGGCGGCGCCCACCTTTTGGTGAGCGCCGCCGTCGTTGATAAGCAGTGGGAGGGCGTGGGGACTGATATGTGGGAACTTTTGTCAAGAGGCATCGGTGTGCGGCTCCCATCTTTTTTGGTGGGGGCCGCTTTCTTGGGTGCTTTCCGGGTGTGGCGGT